>DCIJ01000008.1:4564-31781 GCA_002315945.1 Lachnospiraceae bacterium UBA1729
TGTCGCATTAGCTACTGCTCCTGCATCCATACTGCCAGAAGCAGTACCCTTTGAATCATTCTTTTTCTCAGGCAGCCAGAAGGTATATACCAGCAGGAAGCAGACAATTAAAGTAACAATAAATACGTAGGGCATAATATCAGCGCCCCAATTGGCAATCCAGCTTCCAAGAAATGGTGACAGGGACGCAAAACCGCAGGAGCCCAGGCCTCTGGCCAGTCCAAAGTTCAGCTTACAGCCCTTAGCCTGATATTCAAAACTCAGAGCAATAATCAGTGGCTGAATAAGCATCTGAAACATATATGCCAGTGCAAAGGTTATGAATACTGCCACTTTACCATTGGCAAAAATCATTCCAACACCTAATATGCCCATAACAACAAGGGATACTGCAGAAACATTTCTGTTAGTCGCCCTGCCGGCTCCATCAATATAACCAGCCACCACAGGCTGCACCATAACTGACACAATACTGGCCAGTGCCAGTGTGATTCCAATAGCTGAATTACTAAAGCCCTTAGACAGGAGATAAACCGATGCGTATGCATGGATGCAGCAAAAGCCTGCAAAATAGCTCATATTTATCAGAGCATATCTCAAGGTCCAGAACTTATTTTTGTTCATGTAGTCCATATAATTCCCCTTATAGCGATACGTTGGCTACGGTGTTAGCGATTTTATTATTTAAATCGGTGGTCTCATCCTCCAGCCCGCTTAATTCACAGGCTCTCTTTACAAACTTATCGACCTCATTACTTCCAAACAGTTTGACAGTAACATCCTTGACTCCATCACAGGCAAGTCTTTCGGCAATATGGTTCTCACCCTTTTTTAGATCCGTTTTAGGATTCTCTGATACTGCCACAACATTTCTGTTACGAATTACCATACAGGATATCTGATAGTTCTTATCATATGCAGTCAGATACAAATCATACATCATTCTGATTTTACCCTCAAGACCTTCCACTCTTGATTTCAGAATATCTGAACAGCAACCAGCCCTGGCATACATAACAACACTTACCGCTCTCTTGCTGGCAGGAAGTATACCAAGAACCGCTACTATTGTAAGCAGGTTTTTATTGGTTCCTGTTGATACATATCCCATTATAAAGATGCCCAGGCTGACGGCATACATAAGAATTGCCATCAGCAGCTCCGACTTCATTTTTTGCTTAAGATATCCAAAATTTCCTTTTATACATTTATTCATACGCGAATGCCCCTAACGATAAATGATCGTCACGCCCCTCGCCCTGCGAGTGGCCTAACGATAGATACACAAAAGAGGCATGCACCGGGAAATATCCCCGAAGCACACCCCTTGTTAATTCAACAACATATTATCTGAACAGATAAAACATGCCACATAACCTGCCTGCTTTTCTTACATTACTTCATTAGAAGAAATCTCTCCCTGCTCTTCTTCAGCAGGTGCTTCATGAAGCTCATTTCTGTTCTCAGCTAACATCTCACCAGTCTGCTCGAGAGCGCCCATCATATCCTCATAATACTTCTGGGTCTTATTCATACCATCGCGCATAATATCCTGGACATTAGCCATTACACTGTCCACATATGAAACAGCTGATTCCTTGAGACCATTAGCCTGCATTACAGCCTGATCCAGAATATCCTGAGCCTGATTAGTAGCTAACTCAACTATCTCATTGGCCTGCTCATATGCCTGCTGCATGATTTCATTCTCATTCAGCATTTCATTAGACTGTGCATTAGCAGCATCAATTAATGCCTCTGCCTTTTTCTTGGCATCATTAAGAATAGCGTCACGATTTGCAATTATCTTCTCATAACGCTTAATCTCATCAGGCGTATTCATTCTGAGCTGTCTGATGAATTCATCAACATCTTCTTTATTTACAATAATCTTCGTACTGGACAAAGCCTGAAACTTACAGTTATCTATGAAACGTTCCAGATCGTCAATAACCTGTTCAATCTTAGAATTGCTTGCCATTAGACGTCTCCTAAATCTATCAATCTACCCTATTTTAAGCTGTTAAGCTTATCAATAATTATCTGTTCCTCATACTTTGGAACACATGCCGAGATGTCACCCCCAAATCGTGCAATCTCTTTTACTGCACTGGAAGATAAGTATGCATATTCCAGACTGGTTGTTAAAAACATAGTATCCAGCTCACCTTTGGACAAAAGCCTGTTTGTCTGGGCATTCTGTAACTCGTATTCAAAGTCTGTAATAGCACGAAGTCCTCTTACAACCACATGCACATCCTTTTTGGCTGCATAATCTACCAGCAGACCATCAAAGGAATCTATCTCCACATTGGGTATATCTTTTGTTACTTCTCTCAACAGTTTAACACGTTCATCAACAGAAAACAACGAAGACTTACGCTCATTGTTAAGCACGCTTACAATCAGTGTGTCAAAAATAGTAGCAGCTCTCTTAATAATGTCAATGTGGCCAAATGTAACAGGATCAAAACTTCCTGGATATATTGCAGCTTTCATATTGTGTAACCTAAGTAATCCTTCTATGATAATTTGAGAAATACGTGTTTATTTGTCTTGTAACACTTCTCTCTTGCTACATAATACCCTAGTTTTGAAACATAATCAAATTTTGTATCTAATTTTGCTTCAATTATTATGGTTGTGTCTTCATTAATTATGGATTTGAAGTCAGGATTTACCAATAATGTAAGCACCTCTTCCTCTATCCCCAAATCATAGGGTGGGTCCATAAAGATAAAATCAGCAACTTCACTTACCTGCCACAGTCCTGCCATAATATCCTGGCCAATGACACATCCAATCTTGTCAAGCTTTGTAAACTCCAGATTTTTCTTAATACAGTCTAAGGCTTTTTTATCCTTCTCAATAAAGAATGCTCTGCGGGCACCTCTGCTTAGTGCCTCTATTCCAATGCCACCGCTGCCTGCAAAACAGTCAATAAATACTGATCCCTGCAGATATGGATTCAGAATATTAAAAAGGGTTTCCTTGACTCTGTCAGTGGTGGGTCTGGTATCCATTCCCTCCGGAGTCTTAAGCGGAAGTGATCTTGCTGTACCTGCTATTACTCTCAAAAATATTACCTCTAGTTCATTTTTTCATAGGTTGCTCTGATAGCCTTGATGAAGTCCGCTGAATTCAATACCTTAACATCCTTCATGCTGGTAATAAGAGCTAAATCCTTGGTCATCTGACCGCCTTCTATTGTGTCAATAGTAGCCTTTTCCATCTTTTCAGCGAAGGTTACCAGCTCTGGAAGCTTGTCTAACTCGCCTCTCTTTTTCAGAGCTCCTGTCCATGCAAAAATAGTTGCTACTGAATTGGTTGAAGTCTCTTCGCCTGCCAAATGTTTGTAATAGTGGCGCTGAACTGTTCCGTGGGCTGCCTCAAATTCGTAGGTTCCGTCAGGGCAAACCAGGACAGAAGTCATCATGGCAAGTGAACCAAATGCAGATGATACCATATCACTCATAACATCTCCATCATAATTCTTACATGCCCAGATAAATCCACCCTTGGACTTCATTACTCTGGCTACTGCATCATCAATCAGTGTATAGAAATAAGTAATTCCTGCCTTCTCAAATTTTTCCTTATATTCGTTATCAAAAATCTCCTGGAAAATATCCTTGAAGGTGTGATCATATTTTTTAGAAATTGTATCCTTAGAGGAGAACCAAAGCTCCTGTTTGGTGTCCAGTGCATACTCAAAGCAGCATCTTGCAAAGCTCTCAATAGAGGGCTTCAGGTTGTGCATACCCTGAATAATGCCGGCACTCTTAAATTCGTGAATAAGCTCTCTGGTCTCAACACCATTAGCATCAGTATATACAAGCTCAGCCTTGCCTGGTCCAGGGATTTTCATCTCAGCATTCTTATATACATCACCATAAGCATGACGTGCAAGAGTGATGGGCTTTTCCCAGTTTCTGACACAGGGCTCAATTCCCTTAACTACAATGGGAGCTCTAAAGCAGGTTCCATCAAGAATCGCTCTGATAGTACCATTAGGGCTTTTCCACATTTCCTTAAGATTGTACTCTTTTACTCTGGCAGCATTAGGAGTAATAGTTGCACATTTTACAGCTACACCATACTTTTTTGTTGCCATGGCTGAGTCAACAGTCACCTGATCATCAGTCTCATTTCTGTACTCAAGTCCCAAATCATAATACTCTGTCTTCAAATCAACGAAGGGCTCAAGAAGCTCTTCCTTAATCATCTTCCACAGTATTCTGGTCATTTCATCTCCATCCATCTCAACAAGCGGTGTAGTCATCAAAATCTTGCTCATTTTCATTCTCTCCTCATTTTTTCTGCATTTTTCAACATTTATTCCGCATCAAAGTGCTCAATAAAGCCATGAGACAATATGTTATCATATGCATTCAGCATATGCTGACTTGCGAGACGCTCAGCCATATCACCCTGACCGGATTTAATTGCTTCCATAATGGCTCTGTGCTCTTTGTTGGAAGCCATACCTCGTTCCTTATCAGAAAGTGTTACCTTTCTAAGTCTTGAGACATACTGATGATAATCCTTCAATGAATGCTCCAGCATCTTGCTGCCGCTGGCTTCATACATGATTTCATGAAATCTGCTGTCATAGGTCCACATCTGCTCTGAGTGACCCTTCATGGCATGGAACTCTGAGAGGAAAACTGTTTCTTCCATCTCCTCCATCTGCTCTTTGGAAATGTTCTCAGCAGCCCATCTGGCACACAGACCTTCAAGGGGCGCTCTCATCAGATAAATATCTTTTACATCTTTTGCTGTAATGCCTGTTACATAAGCACCCTTGTTAGGGATAATCTGGATTAAGCCCTCCAGCTCCAGCTGTCTGAAAGCCTCTCTTACAGGAGTCCTGCTTACACCCAGGTCTTCGCCTATGCTTACCTCTCGAAGCTCATCTCCGGCTCGGTAGATTCCGCTCAGTATATCTTCCCTCAATTTATTAAATACTCTTCCTCGCAGGGAGTACTTGTCCGTAACTTCATTTTTTACACTATTTTTTGTCATAATTACGCCTTTAATATTTTATCTGCCAAGCTTCCAATAAGTGCCATTTCTTTTACTGTTTGCTTCATTACAGTAATAAGCTCACTATCTGTAATAACAGTTACTCGACCACTTTCATACTCACTGTCAACCCACTTTTTAACTGCCTGAACAATCTCACTATTTTTGTCAACAGCATCTGCTCTGAGTCTGAAATATGTATTCATCCAGTGGGCAATTCCAGCCAGTCCTGAAGTATTGCTTACTGCACACAGTACAGGTCTGTTTAGGAACTTTTCTGTATCAAAAATATTGTAGATTTCTTCGTTCTTAAGAAGGCCATCAGCATGAATTCCTGCTCTGGTAACATTGAAATTCTTGCCTACAAAAGGAGTTCTCTCAGGGATAGAATATCCTATCTCCTTCTCATAATACTCAGCAAGCTCGGTAATAACAGTAGTATCCATACCGTTCAGATCACCCTTAAGCTGAGCATATTCAAATACCATTGCTTCCAAAGGTGTATTACCAGTACGCTCCCCAATACCAAAGAGCGAAGTATTAACACCAGAACAGCCATATAACCAGGCTGTTGAAGAGTTAACAACTGCCTTGTAGAAGTCATTATGTCCATGCCATTCAAGGTTCTCATGAGGTACACCTGCGTGGGTATGAAGAGCATAGATAATTCCCGGTACACTTCGTGGAATAACGGCACCAGGATAGTTGACACCATAGCCCATGGTATCACAGGCACGAACCTTGATAGGAATACCATATTCTTCCTGAAGTTTCATAAGCTCTGTACAGAAAGGAACAACATATCCATAGATATCTGCTCTGGTAATATCCTCCAGATGGCATCTGGGGCTGATACCCTCATCCAGACACTGCTTGATTACTGCAAGATAATGATCCATAGCCTGTCTTCTGGTCATCTTAAGCTTTAGGAAAATATGATAATCTGAACATGATACCAGGATACCAGTTTCCTTCATACCTAAATCCTTGACCAGTTTAAAGTCTTCCTTGCTGGCTCTGATCCAGCTGGTAATCTCAGGGAATCTGTAGCCTCTCTCCATACATTTGTATACAGCATCTCTGTCCTTCTTACTATATAAGAAAAACTCGCTGGCTCTAACCATACCATTAGGTCCACCAAGGCGATGGAGATAATCGTATATTGTTACAATCTGTTCAGTACTGTAGGGTGCCCTTGACTGCTGACCATCACGAAAAGTAGTATCTGTAATCCAGATCTCAGGTGGCATATCATGAGGTACTGTTCTGTCATTAAAAGGTACCTTGGGCACTTCTGAATATGGGAACATATTTCTAAAAGCATTAGGCTTCTTTACATCATCCAGGATGTACATATGCTCCTCTATCTTCAAAAGATTATTATGTGTGTTAAGAGTTACTGGTCTATTCTGGAAATATCCCTCGTCACGTATCATTTTCTTTCCTCCTTTAGCACTGTTTTGCTAAGCTAATGACGGGCCATTGTTTACATAAAGTCATAGTTTTTCGATAAATTGTACAAAAATACATACATACAATTTAATAACATTGTTCTATTGTATACAATCTCTTTCTGATAGTCAAGTGTACACCACTAATAAAAGTAAAAGCTACATCACAAATAAGAATAAAAGGAGGTAACTACTGCTACCTCCTCTTTGACACGTATTTTTTTTAATTGAATTATCTAATTTTGTATCTTGATTAATATTTAAATAATTAGATACCTGTGCTGTCTCCAGCGCTGACAGCATCTTCCTGCATCTTCTGAATATCTTCAAATGCTGAATACATAGGCTTCTCTGTTGAACCCTTGAAGGTTCTTCTTACATAGTTTGCTGTAATCTTGGCAACTACAGGTGAAAGTGTAAGTACACCAATCAGGTTGGGGATCATCATGAGACCATTGAATGTATCTGATAAATCCCATGCCAGTGAAAGACTCATTGTACAGCCAACGTATGTCATAGCAACAAATGCAACCTTGTAAATTACAGAAGCTTTCTCACCAAACAGATACTCAAATGCGATTGTACCATAGTGGCTCCAGCCTAATACTGTTGAATAAGCAAACAGAAGAATTGAAATTGCGATAAATTTAGGTCCGATAGAACCAAATACATTGGCAAATGCCTGTCCTACAAGTGCTGAACCAGCCTCATCTGTAAGCATTGTACCTGTTGTCAGGTCAACCATTCCTGATGAAAGAATAACGAATGCTGTAAGTGTACAAACTACGATTGTATCTGCAAATACTTCGAAGATACCCCACATACCCTGACGAACAGGATCCTTTACATTAGAGCTTGAATGAACCATAACTGAGGAACCAAGACCTGCTTCATTAGAGAATGCGCCTCGCTTGAAGCCCCATGTAATAGCCATGTTGATTCCATAACCAACAGCTCCACCACCAGCTGCTCCCAGGTTGAAAGCTCCCTTGAAGATTGCTGCAAATACTTCACCGAACATTCCAATATGAAGAACACAGATGATTAATGCACCAATGATATATAACACTGCCATAACAGGTACAAGCTTCTCTGCCACACCTGCTACTCTCTTAATACCACCTACAATTACGATAGCAGACAGGATTACAATCGCAATACCTGTAATGTTTGTAGGAATTCCAAATGCGCTCTCCATGTTACCAGCGATTGAGTTAACCTGGCTCATGTTACCAATACCAAAGCTTGCCAGGAGACAGAATACTGAAAACAGTATTGAAAGAACTAAACCGATATATTTGCAGCCTTTCTTGGAGCCAAGACCATCCCTTAAGTAGTACATGGCACCGCCGGCCCATTCACCCTTTTCATTCTTACGTCTGTAGAAAATACCAAGGACGTTCTCTGAATAGTTGGTCATCATACCAACCAGAGCCATAATCCACATCCAAAATATTGCACCAGGACCACCCATGATAATAGCAGTTGCGATACCAACGATATTACCAGTACCAATTGTTGCTGCCAGTGCTGTACACAATGACTGGAACTGAGAAATCTGTCTGTCAGCCTTTCCAGTATGCATTGTTACATCATTTTCTTTAAAAATAGATCCAAAGGTCTTTCCTAACCAATGAGGGATATGAGTAAACTGAAATCCCTTATTTGCCAGTGTCATTACAATGCCTGCGATAAACAGAAGGGCGATTCCGAATGTTCCCCATACGATTCCGTTAATCACGCCATTAATTGAAGCAATCATTTCCATAACATTTTCTCTCCTTCATTTTTTGTATAATTGTATACATGTATCCTGATTCTGTCAAGATTTTTTTGTCGCCTGCAGAAAAACGCTCCTCCTACGGGGTCTTGTGCAACAAAAAAGCAGACAAGACGGTAATACAAACGCCGTTGTCTGCTTTTAACTATTATGTATTATACATATTTTGTTTTGCTTGTAAATAGTTATTTAACCAACTGTCTTCTTGTCCTTCTTCAGGAATAATACTGCTGAAAGACATGCCAGTCCTATACTTAAGAACCACTTGGGATGTATGGGGTCTCCTGTCTTGGGTGAATAATCCAGTTCGCCATTCAGATTCTGGAGATCCACATATATGGTATAGGGCGAGAAGTGGTTTGCTGTAAAGGTTACAGCAGGTGTTCCATCCAAATCTCTGTATGTAGCTGACAAATCCTCAAGGATTGCATCCTGGGCCGAAGCGGGACGGTTATTACCACCATACTGAGCGGTCTTAGATGGAATAGGTAATGTAACTTCAACTGAGATTCCTGTATAGTCAGACACAGGAGTCTCACCAGTGGAATCATACAGTGTCATATCAAAGGCTGTATACAGGATTCGTTCTGTATCCAGAGCCTCCTGACCATATTTTCCAGCCAGTGCTGCTCTTACCAGCGTCTCAGAATCAGAAGTGTCTGAAATCTTAAGTACAAATTCATCACCTGAACCAATTACCCTGGCTGTAGCCTTGTGAATGGCAGGAATGCCACCCTTGGTAATCTCTACACGGCAGTTAGACTTCTCGGTTCCATTAACGCCCTCTTCGTCTCCATCACCATCCTGACTGTTCTTCTTTCTATTATTATCATCATCAGGATTTGTGCTTCCATCCTTGGACCTGTAGGTTGCCTGAATTACAACATCATTGTTTGGCATAGTAAAGGTTGTGACATTGTTGCTTACATTAGCCACATTGATATTAAAGGTCTGAGGCTTCCATAAGTAGAAGGTCATTCCCTCTGGAGCGGGATTAGCAGATACTGTTACCACCTGTCCGGATACATATCTTCCGCTTCCGAGACCATCAATTACTGTTACCAGATGACCTGTTGAATTACTGTCATCATCGTCATCATCATCATCGTCATCATCAGATTCAAACTGGGCAACACATACGGTGTCCTTGGTAATATTCTTGTAAGAAGGTTCCCATCCCTTGAAGGTATATCCACTTCTCTTGGGATCCTTGGGTTTTTCGGCATCGCTACCCTTGCTTACCTGCTGACGGCTGATAATATCACCGTTGTAATTTACAAAAGTAACGGTGTATTTTCCATCAGTAGAATCAGAATCCGAGCCCGAATTGCTCTTATACTGTGCTATACAAGCTGTGGTCTGCAGTACATTTCTATAATCAGGATTCCAGCCTGTGAAGGTATAGCCGCTCCTTGTAGGATCAGCAGGTGGAGTCGCACTACCACCCATTGAAACCGTCTGAGGTGCTGCCAGTGTTGATCCATCCCAGTCTAAGAACAGTACTGTAAGCTTTTCTTCTTCAGGAGTCTCCCCTGTAGGTTCATATACAGCATAGAAGGTTGTATCCTCTTCTATCACTGTATCAGCCACTTCAGGATTCCAGTGTTTGAATTCCATTCCATCTACCAGCGGAATGGTAATCTTGGCTGCCTCTTCCAAAGCAGTATGACCGGCATCTACCTCAACGATTCCGGGAGGATCTATGATATTACCATCCTGACCTATGAACTTAACCAGATAGGTCTTGTCACCCAGTAAATCCCAATAGAAACCAAGTCTCTGGGCATATTTGATAGCACCTGAATCCTCGTAGGAATAGATAATGGGATAGCTTCTGCCCTCAGCATCTGCCTGGAACATGAAGCCATCATCAGCAATATCCATCTCTACGCCTCGAATATATGCTGATCCCAGGGTTGACAGGGTTTCGCATCCGTCGAATGCTTTGCTAAGTATCTGTCTTACATTAGAAGGCAGAGATACATTAGACAGCTTCTTACAATTCTTGAAGCAGGAAATAGGAATTACACTTAGCTGGTCTACACCAGTAAAGTCTACCGTTGTAATTTTATTGCAGTCTTCAAAAGCAAAAGGCTCAATATCACTGACTCTTGAAAGATTTGAATCAAGATCAGTATTGATTGTAGGGTTCTGAACATTCTGGAGACACTCAATAATTGTCAGATAACCCTTGTCATTCTCCTCATAGAGAATACCTGATTCGGATGAATACTTATAAGGTCCATCAGCATCTGCCAGAACAGTTGTCATCTTAGGGCAGTCCTTAAATGGCAGAGTACCTACGTCCTCAACTACTCCCAGATCAACCTTGTACAGATTTTCGCAGGATGCAAAGCAGTAATCCGGCAGATACTCTACTGAATTAAGAGTAATTGTCTCCACATAGTCATTGCCGTGTTTTGCTTTTATAGCCGTTGTACTGTCAATATCTTCTAATATGTAGCCAGAGAACAGACCCGGTACTGTGGTATCCAGTTCACCTGCTGCTCCGGGATTCATATACAGTGATCTCTGTGGTGAGAGATACATCAGAATATTTGCATCATTATTCTTGCCGCCAACAGGCTTGGTATTGTAGAAAAGCTCTGCATCAACACTCTTTACACCCTTAGGCACAACCAGATTCTTGACTCCATCTACAATAGCCTCACCAGTTGAGTCCAGATTGAGCCATGGCTTTAATGAAGGTGCATCTGCCGAGGTATCCTCAGTATTTCTGGCAGCGTCAGCCTTTTCTATAGAATACTTGTAGCTGGGATAGTTCCAGGGACCATCATTGCTTGCCTTATAACTGCTTGATACATTCAGATACTGAGGCGATGAGCTGTTATTATACTTAGTATTCCAGTCATATACAGCCTCAAGAGTCTTCTTGGCAATATAGCTAAGACTGTCACGTCCATTATACAGAACGTTAAAATCATCTGTTCCATAGGCAGGAGCAGGGCTTCCCAAATCGTTCTCATAGAATCTGTCATCAATATCATCAAAATGAGGATAATCAACCAGTGTGGGCAGACTATCTTTTCTATTAAGCATAATTGTCTGACAGCTGGGACTGTTAGTTACATAACAGATGTTCAGACTGTCATTGATAGGTACCTTCATTGCAACCTGGAAAGGTCTGTAATTTTCCAAATCTCCTGCATCACCATGGAAGGTCATACCTACATCATCAGCTGTACTGAAGGCATTATCAGGCATGTCCACACTGGGAGATGTGAAGTATACATCAACCTTGGTTACAGATGCATCTGAACCAAGATTGCCAAAGGCATTGGCATCTATCTTGCTAATTGATGAGCACAGCTTAATAGTCTTAAGCTTAGGACAGTTATCAAATACCCCTGACTGAATCTCTTCGATGGCACATCCCTCTTCAAAGGATAATGAAGTAAGATTATTTTTAAGTACCGGATCCTGATCAAAGAGAGTTGTCGCTATACTTGTAAGCTGAATCTCTCCAACATTCTTAGGTATTACCAGATCAACTCCGGTGATACTAGCAGAAGTATCCAGTCTCTCGCAGGAAACTAACTCTCCTACTCCACCCTTGTCAATTACAGACAGCACATATCTGGTTCCATCCGGCTGCTTCTGACAGATTTCATAATAGGTCTGTCCATTCTTCTCGAAGGTATAGGGGATTGCACGGCCTGCACCATTCTCACAGTACCAGGTACTCTGTCTGGGCCATGCCCTGTCAGTATTTCCACCACCTAAATTTCTAAGTTCAGGACCATGTACTACAAAGGTATCCTTCAGAGTATCCTTGAACATCAGACCATTTACATAGTCATTACTTTTATCATATTTAATATTACCACCAGTATAGATACCGGTACTTCCACCCTTGAAATCAACTCTGTCCAGATTGAAACACCCTTCAAAGGTATGCTTTGGAAGGTTAACTACAGAGGCTGTTCCCCAGTCACCGGTAGGCATGATTACATCTGTAAGGGCTCCGCCTCGTCCTGCCAGCACATGGTCACCTAAGAAGCTACTAGCACTGGTAGCTCCGCCAGGGCCATTAGGGAAGGTAAAGGTTGCAAGCTTATCCTGTGTATTACCATAGGGAGCTGCAAAGCAGGCCTCACCAAGGGAATCAATATTAGCTCCATTATCCTGCCATTCAACAGAAACCAGCTCATTATCGTTATAGAAAGCATAGGAGCAAAGCTGCAGTACTGAGCTTCGGTTGCCTGCTTCCATATATACTTTTTTAAGTCTGCTACAGTCAGAAAATGCTCCTGTACAAACCTTCTTAAGGCTGGTAGGCAGTTCTAATTCAACCATACCACTGTTCTTGAAGGCATCTGCACCAATCTCCTCAATCTGAGGATTAGATTCCATGGAGCCTCCATCAACAGTTACAGTCTTGGTCCACTGAAGTTCAGACAGATTGGCACAGTCTTTAAAGGCATTGTCTCCGATGAACTTAAGGTTTGGTGCCACCAGAGTGGTAACCATACCTGCCCCTTCAAAGGCACTTTCACCAACATAGGCAATGGCACCGGTTAAGTTAATCTTGGTAACCTGATTACCAACATCACTAAAGGTATTGCTTGCAATACCTATTACAGGCTGGGACTTGCCTGTACATAGAAATCCGTTACTGTCATGGGCGTTATACATCCAGTTGGGATGAGTCCACTTTGTCTGGTCCTCATCAACACAGTTAATCCCAATAGTATGATCAATAATCTGGGGAATATAATAGTCATCATTCTCTGCAACTTGTCCACCACCTGACTGGTGGGCATCCTCGACAACATTCCACAGAGTACAGTCCTTGAGTCTGCCCCTGAAGGCAGTCTCGCCCTTAGGCTTTACAGTGGTTAGGAAACAGAACAGCTTCATGTACTGCTGATCAGTTTCAATTTTCTTTTTAAATGGAACAGGATTTTGCACATTAAAGCTATCACAATATGCGTCAAATTCATCTTTAAACAGACACTCTGCCACATCATATAAGGTTAAAGTATTTGCTCCCTGAACAAGTGCAGGGGAGCCGCTATTTAAATCCAGTTCAAAAGTATATACATCACTTACAATGCTGGTTGGAGTGGGAATTTCCAGCTCATATTCTTCAAATTTATCACCACTACCGTTAAAGGCTGTTGATTTAAAAGCTTCAGCTATAGTCTTTGGAATCTTAATGTAATCAGCATACAGGTACTCACCGATACTAATCTCTGACTTGCCGGTCATATCCTTGTGACCGCATACTACAGCACCCAGAGTAGACCCTATGGTCTCCTCATAGAAATCATAGATTTCCTGAATATGCCACATGGTACGTCCATTAGAAGTCTGCTTATAGGAATAGCTGCCATTCTTAACCGTATGGCTTGCCTTATTCAGCTTGGACGCATTAGTACTGGTGGCATGCTCCGCTCCCACAGAAACTGTACCTGCTGCTAGAGCATCATCCAGAGCCTGGGCTGTAGTGTATCCGTAATCAGAAGCTGCAACTACTCCACCACCTCCTGCACCACCATCTGCCAGGTTCTCAGGAACCGGTATTGCTGCCACTGCAATTGCAGTGGCCAGACACAGGGCACCTATACTTTTTCTGATATGACCTGCTCTTTTAATATTCTTTTTCTTAACTGCTTTTTTCTTAACCATTATGTTTTCCCAAATTACTTAGTACATGATTATATTATTCTATGAACCTGAATATACTGTCTGAACAGTGTAGTAACCATCACAGCCAGATACCGCACATTTGTAGTAATCATAGCCAACAGGATTAGTTCTGGTAGGTGTTACACTCATGGAACTTACCTTGGAATAGTTCTTGCCACTGTGCTTACATTTATGTGTTTCTTCCTGAACAGGATACTCATAGGTTATCTTTTTACATACAGTACACTTGTACTGAATCATACCGCTGGCAGAGATAGTTGGATAAGGTGATACACTATGACTTCCGGTAGCCGGAATAGTCTCTGTAGTAACCTTGCCACACTTGGAGCATTTGAGATAATTCAGACCATCTTCTGTACAGGTTGCGGCATAGGATTTATTATTATCCTTTTCAAAGGTATGGCTCGTACACAGCGGAGTACTTGAGCTGGAGCTACTGTCGCTGGAGCTGGAGCTACTGTCGCTGGAACTTGAGCTTGAGCTGTTGCTGGTTGATGATGACGTATTGCTGGTGGAGGATGTACCACTGGTGGACGATGTGCCACTGGTGGATGAGCTGGATGTGGTACTTGAGGTACTTGAATCCTTCTCCGAATCACTATCTCCAGTCTTAGGAAGAGTCTGGGTCTCGGTAGCTTTACACCTTGAACAGGTTCTGGTCTTGCTGCCCTCCTCATCCTTGGTTGCCTTCTTAACAGTCTTCCACTTGCTCCACTTATGATCATAGGTCAGAGCTTCATTAGTAATGGTGATTCCACACACATTACATATGGTCTCTATGGAACCGGGGCTGGAACAATTTCCCTCCGTCACCATGGTCCTTCTGCTGGGATGATTTAGAGCCGGTATCTTGGATGTGAACTGATTTCCACAACTCTCACAGGTATAGGTCTTTTCTCCAGCTTCCGTACATGTAGGCTCAGTAGTAACTACAGCAGTATATTCATGTCTGTGGCCGCTGGAGCTTACACCGCCTACAGGAATAATCTTTTGTTCAATAATCTCTCCACATACTGTGCAGGCTCTGACCTCCAGGCCGGCCTCATCATCAGTGGCAGGCTTGGTCATGGTCCAGTCCCCAGCCACATGCTCCAGCATGGGAATTGGTTCAGTATAGTTAAGACCACAATAGCAGGAATACTCCATGGTACCAGCCTTGGAACAGGTGGCCGGCTCAAGCACTGTAGTCTTAAAGGAATGGGTATGTCCATCAATATTGGAAATGGAACCACCAGCATTATTTCCATCCTGGCCAGAACCATCAGTACCATTTATGCCATCAGTTGACACTCCAATGACCTGATTGCCACTACCAGTTCCCTTTTTCAGCGTATTTCCATCCACCGCAGAAGCATCAGCATTGGCTGTATCCGTATTGGCTTCTGCTGTCAGGGCAATCTCGTCCCCGTTATTATTAAAATTATTGTAGTACAGAATAACGCCTGTACCTGCAATAGCTATGATTCCCAGGGCGATAAGTACACTTCCTATTCCCTTTAATATAGCTCCCATAAGCATCCTTTCCTAGTGTGGCACTATCCAAGTCATCCACTGTCATCATTATCTATAATATATCGACAAAATAGCCATTAAAATTAACCCCTGTATCAGGGCATAATCCACCCACCTACAGTTACTGTCTATTTTACGTACATATTGCAAAAAATGCAATAAAAAAACAAGATGTAGTGTATGGAATTATCCTCTTACACTACATCTCACTATTAATTCTGTAAATTTCTATATTATTATCCCTTTTAGAAATTGTGTCCCTGATTTATTCCAGAAACCCTTAGTCTCGTAATTCAACCTGGATACCGACTTTTTCAAGACGTTCTACCGCCTTTTTCTTTTTCAGCATATCCATCGGTTCCTCATCCTCACCAGCAACAATATAGAACTTGATATTTTTTAAATTTACTCCATATACCTCGATACTGTTTTCCACCAGTTCTACATATTCGTCACTCAAAAGCTGCTGTTCTGTCCCCTTAACAGTCATCTCCAGATTTTCATGGGCCTCAAGCATCCCCAAAAACTCCTGACCGAAAACCTGACGGCCCTTACTGATTCCCATTCTGATAACATTTACTGCAGCCACACTACCAATATAATATATCAATCCTGGAAGTGGGCTCAGACTATGAGATTTAACCATGATTATCAGATTACTCATTATGGAAAAAAGTAGCATAATTGTGGCTACATTTCCGCCAAAATCAAAGTCGCTGACTGTCATGGCCAGAGCCAGAACAAACTGAACAGCTGTGATTACTCCTGATAATGCCACATCTCCCAGTATCATGGTCTTGCCCATCATATTTAGGAAAAAAATCAGGAAATGACCTGTAATAAACAGTGCCGCGAATAATAGCACTCTAATTCGACCAATCTTATTTTTGTACCCATACTCCTGTAACATAACGCTTCCCCCACCGAAAAATTTTACGCATCAATTGTATTTTTATATTCTCTAAGCAAAGACTCGACCTTACGAGCCATTACATCCAGCGCAACCTCATTCTTGCCACTATTTAAAACCAGATCAGCATACATTCTTGTAGGCTCTACGAAGAGGTAATGCATAGGCTTAACAGTGGTCAGATACTGGTCAACAATATTGTCAATATCTCGTCCCCTCTCCTTAACGTCCCTCATTACACGTCTTAGAATTCTCTCATCTGCGTCTGCATCCACAAAAATCTTAATATCGCTCATCTGGCGGATTCGAACATCCTGCAGACAGAGGATTCCTTCCAAAATAATAATCTTGCTGGGATTTATCTCTACAACCTCTTTGGACCTGTTATGTATTGTGTAATCATATACAGGACAAAGCACCGACTTTCCCTGCTTCAGTGCTTCAAGATGCTCTAACAAAAGCTCTGTTTCAAAAGCATCCGGATGATCGTAATTAATCTTTTTTCTCTCTTCAAAGGGTATATCATCATGAGCTCTGTAGTAATTGTCATGATAGACAACTGTCACCTCATCTCCAAACATATCCTTAAGTCTGTTGGTAAAGGTTGATTTTCCAGAGCCGGTACCACCAGCAATAGTAATCAGGCAAGGCTTGCATTTATTGTCCATAATTATTCTTCTCCCTCATAATTATCTATGGCATCATACAGCATTCTTCCATCATCACAGGACAGAACCAGATATTTGTCATCATCATATACTATCTCCAGTTCGGGCACCTGACCATAATGCAGCTCTTCAATCTGGTCATCCACTGACATGCTCTGTTTAATCAGCACGAACACCCTGCCCTCAGGCCTGTCATCATGGGACTTTTTCTGAAGCCACTGATAGATATCCAGATTGTTTCTGTCTGTTACAGTGTACATTTCAAGCTGTCCATTAGACACAGCCGCCGCCAGGTCACTTACCCAGAACTCGGCAAAGCCGTCCTGGTAGCCATTATCAACCAGCCACTGGACAGCAGGTCTGATATCCGGATCTGCTCTGAACATACTTACTGGAGTAAGCTTAATCTGAGAAATACTGGTGGCAATAAAGCAGACGGCTATTACTACGCCCAGCATTTTCCTGCCAAAGCTTACAATAAAATTCTCAGTCTCTATCTCTATCTGAATCACAGCCAGCGCCGCAGGTATACAGGGCAGCCAGTAGGAACCATTTGTCTGGGTACTAAGGAAGCCGAAGGTAACTCCTACTACCATAAGCATATTGATAAAAAATACTACCACAACCCTCTGACCATAGTTCAGGGTTTTGAATCTCTTAATCAGTCTGTAGAGAGAAAATACAATGAATCCAGCTGTCACAAGACCCAGGGCACCCAGGATTCCTTCCGGTGTGAACAGGTCCACATTGTTCATATTAATATTGTCAACCGGATAACCAAAATCTTCAACCAGGGATGACCAGGCTGTCAGTAAATTATTCAGATTAAGTACTATCCAGGACTGAACCGTCTGACTCTCATAGGGATACTTTTTCTCCAGAACTCTGGAATTAATCATGTATCCTGCCATGGCAAATATAAGAGTAACAACTATCATTCCCAGGGCTGCAATCTCCGGGCATCTTAAAAATGCCCCTGCAGAGATATATTCAGGTTCCTTTTTTTCAGCCCTTGCTTTTTTGTTTTCAGGTCTAAGTATTCTAATCAGCAACAGACATACTGCAGTTGTAAGCAGAGGCACGTAAAAATTCATAAGCATGCGCACAGAACCAACAGTATTTAAAAAGCTTAACAGTCCAGAGGCACCAGTCAGTATTCCCAGCATGATGTAGGAATTTTTATCCCCACCATTTTTAAGTACAGGCACCAGAAATTTAATAAATCTGATTACAATGCCCAGACCCAGGGCTGTTGTCATGATGTAGGGAGCATAGAAACCAAAGAGCAATACATGAAAATGGTACCAGTATCCAAAGGGCAGCATAAGCACTGCCGCAGTATATACAGAAGCTTTTCTGCTCCCAAAGGAAGTTCCAAAAAAGATATAGGACGCTGTCATGCAGATAAATATCACTACCTGACCGATGACCCTGGCCACATGCCAGTTATGGGGAGACAGAAGAAAGCCTACCCTCAAAAAGGCTGTAACCTCAAAGATCCTAAGGGAAGAACCATAGTACCAGTCCGAAGACAGAATACTGTGCTCATGATTTTGCATCTCTGCCAATATCAGTTCAGCCGCCTGATCACTATCCAGCAGATCAAGTCCACATCTGGCAACATACACTGTGGCAAATAAAAACGCCACACCAAGAACTATCCAGGGAATTATTTCTTTAATATCAAATTTTAGTTTATCCTTCATTATGTAAACCTTCTCACGAATTTCTATTGCCTATCATTATATCGCAGCGCAACAAAAAAGTCACACATACAAATAGAATAAAATATTCCATTGATGTGTGACTTTTTTTGATTCTTAGTTTTATATTATTTCTGTTCAGTTATTTTTCAACTTTATTTCAGCCCAAAATTTGTAACTGCATCTCTGTAAGCAGCCGGATTGCCCAAATCAAAGGACTTACCATCAATAACTGCTCCTACTGCGCCATATTTGTCACATACATAGGCAATAGCATCTGTAAGTTCAATCTCGCCCTTCTTGTTAGTGATATCCTGCTTGATTGCCTCATCCAGTCTTGCAAACACCTCGGGAGTGAGGATGTAGCTTCCAAATGCGGCAAAATAATTCTCAGGACTCTTTCTTGAAGAAACAGCCAGATTCTCCTTGGCCTGAATCATGTTAGGCTTTTCTACTATTCTGTCAAGCTTGAGAGCAGTCTCGTCCTTGTCCTCCCACTCACCAGCAAAGATACCAAAGTTTCCAACAGTTTCAACAGGAACTGTATGGAGAGAAATAGCTGTTCTGTTGTATCTCTCATAGGCATCAATAAGCTGTTTTGTGCAGGGCACTCCATTGTGAGTCTCGTAAATTGTATCACCTAACAGCAACAGCACAGGCTCACCTGCGGCAAAATCCTTTGCCTGGAATACAGCATGGCCAAAGCCTTTTTGCTCTTCCTGATATACGAACTTAAGCTTGCCAGCCAGCTTCTGGACTTTTTTCTCATAGGCCTGCATGGCAGGTGACAGCTTCTCGAAGTGTTTCATGGGAAGAGGTTTGAAGAAAAAGTCTTCATAGTAACTCTGCTCTTCTCTGTTGAGAACAAGGCATATCTCTTCTATCTCTATATCATCCAGTTCTTCCAAAAGAACCAGGATTCCAGGCTTCATCATGCCGTCCTTGTCAATTACAGGGCAGAATTCCTTCTTAACTCCACGGGTCTCAGGATACAGCCTGGTACCAAAACCTGCCACAGGAATGATAGCCTTTCTTACGCTTGCAGAGGGGCGAAGTGTAAGAGGATATGCAGTCATACCAAGAGTATTCTCCAGATATTCAATAAGCTTTGTCTGGCACTCCTCATCCTTGGCCAAGAACTGAATAGTGCCGTCGCCCTGGCTTCCAACGCCCTTGGTTCCATATATCAGGGGCTGAATGTTCTCATCCTTCATGGTTTTGTGAAGTACCGGTGCAATCAGTTCTGTACACATGGGAGCCACTTTGCTGTCAAAGAGCTGCTGAGCCTCACCCATAAGTGCACCCAGTGCTTCCAGATCCCCCTCGGCCATATATTTCATGGCACGCCCAGTGATTTCTCTGTTATCTGCTCCCAGTGCTTCATGAAGCAGTCTGTCTGCATCAGTTCTGGGGAAAGGATACCCAGAGTTAAGGTCTGCTAAAATCTTTACTGTGTCCTTGCCAGCCATCAGGTCAGCAAATACATAAAAAAGAGGTTTTTTAATTGTGATTCTCTCAACATCAATCTCATTGCCATCAAAATTAAGGGCAACAGGAGTGGTTCCAAAGGCGCAGGCCTGATCAAGTCTGCCGCAGCGGCTGGGAGTACGAAGCTCACCCCAGTAGGCAATATTCATAAGTCCCATTGTGTTGAGTCTTAAGTGATACAGCTCGTTAAATGCCTTGGCAACCAGCACGCATACAGCAGCTGATGAGCTGAGACCACTCTTCATGGGAAGATCCATCTTGGTAATGTGAATGGTGATACCACCTGTGTGATACCACTCACTAATATATGATGCCACGCCAGCTACATATGAGAAAAATCCACCCTCGTTGGCAGCATTTCTCAAAAGCTTAATATCCATGGGACAGGTAAAGCTGTCTCCCTCATACTCCGGCAGTTCACTTACAACCACAAACTCCTCAGATCTACGGGCAGTGGCATATATACCCTGAACTGTTCCTGTTACAACCGCACGTCCGGGAACAATCTTGGCGTTAAAAGTTTTATTAGTTCCAGCCCAGTCACTGTGCTCACCAAACAGGCACAGACGTCCAGGAACAAATAAATCTATAATTTTCTCTTCTGAATTACGAATAATATCTGACATAATTTTACCTATAATCAATACCGATAATGATCATATAGCTATCCATACTGGTATGAAGCCAAATGATATCCTTGTGAAACAAAAAGGGACCGTATTCACAGTCCCTTTCAAGCTTAAGACTAATTAAGCATTCTTAGCGATTTCAACTAACTTAGCAAATCCAGCTGCATCATTAACTGCCATCTCTGCAAGCATCTTTCTGTTGATATCAATGTTTGCAACCTTAAGGCCGTGCATAAATGTTGAATAGCTCATGCCATTAAGTCTTGCTGCAGCATTGATACGAGCGATCCAAAGCTGTCTGAACTGACGCTTTCTCTCCTTACGTCCAGCATATGCTGATGTAAGAGCACGCATAACTGACTGCTTAGCTACTCTGTACTGGTTGCTTCTTGCGCCTCTGTAGCCCTTAGCGAGCTTCAGAACTCTATTGTGTTTCTTCTTTGCGTTTAATCCGCCTTTAATTCTAGCCATTTTTACTTCCTCCTTAAACTACTAAAAAGTCTATGCAAAGCACGTTCCAGATCTTAGAGATATGGAAGAATCTTCTTCATGTTCTTTACGTTTGTTGCATCTGTCATTGCAGCCTTACGTAAATCTCTCTTTCTCTTGGTAGACTTCTTGGTAAGGATGTGGCTCTTATAAGCTTTTGCTCTCTTTAACTTACCTGATCCTGTCTTTGAAAAACGTTTTGCAGCAGATCTGTTAGATTTCATCTTAGGCATATTTTTGTCCTCCTGTTATTTCTTCTCAGTTAAAAACATCGTCATCGAACGTCCCTCAACCTTGGGGGCCTTCTCAACTACAGCTACATCGGAAAGCATCTCAGCTACATCATCCAGGATATGCTTGCTAGCCTGCATGTGTGCCATCTCTCTACCCCTGAAACGAAGTGTAACCTTAACTCTGTCACCCTTGCTCAGGAATTTTCTTGCAGCATTGACCTTGGTATTAAGGTCGTTGGTATCAATGTTGGGAGATAATCTAATCTCTTTAATTTCGATTACGTGCTGCTTCTTCTTAGCTTCCTTTTCACGTCTAGTCTGCTCATATTTGAACTTACCGTAATCTACAATCTTGCATACAGGTGGTTTTGCATTAGGAGCAATCTTAACCAGGTCCAAACCTGCTTCATCAGCCAAAGCCTGAGCTTCACGTGCTGACATAATACCCAGCTGTTCGCCCTCTTCACCGACAAGTCTTACTTCCCTGTCCCTGATCTGCTCATTAATCATGTAGTCGCTAATAGTTGTATCCTCCGATTGAATTCTTCTTACAAAAAAAGAAGAGTGACTGCTTTGCAATCACTCCTAATCTCATAATCTAATCTTCTGAATAAATACATTCAAATATATTCTACTCAAAAGAACTATTTACCACTGAAACTCTATCCAGGTCGCAGGGTGAGAGTGAATTGCTCTGCTTGATGTTCTTAAAAACCTTACATATACTAACACGCAATAATATACATGTCAACAACTTTTTTATGGAAACTAAACTGTTTTTTATGGAACCTGTACTGATATTATGGAACCTGTACTGCCACAATCTTAACAGATATGGTCTTGCCCTCAGTCCAGCTCAATACACATACAGGAAGAGGATAGTCATTACGGAATCTAAAGTCCAAAGTTCCCTCTGCCACAGTTGCATCTCTTCCCTTAGGTACATATGTAACAGGGAGACTGTGGGGATGTCTCTCTACAACAGTGAGATTATCATTCAGTACAGCATTATACAATGTAGAGGAAACCTGGCATACGCCACCGCCCATACCTACAGCATGCTGTCCATTATCAAATACGCCGGCCAGCTTATATCCATTAGCGGAGGTCCTTGGTAACAGAGACTTATCATATGAGAAAGTCTGTCCCGGGAAAACTACTCGTCCATTTATTCTTGAAGCTGCTACAGCAATATTACTGCAGCGGTTAGCTCCACTGGTTTTATATGCAGTAGTAAAGCCCTCTCCAATATCCTGCAGATTAAAGCGCATACCATTCATTACTACATATTTATTATCATATGTCTCAAACTGGGCAGGATTGGTATCCTTCCAGAGAGTTGTTGCTTCTGCTACAAATTTGCGAGCCTGCTGTTTGGTTTGCTCATCCTTGTCAGCAGGATTTCCCAGAGCTGCAATTCTGGCAGCTTCTTCGGCTGCTTTGGCTGCTGCTTCTGCAGCCTGTGCCTGAGCCTTGGCTGCTTCCTCTGCTGCCTGTGCCTGAGCCTTGGCCGCTTCCTCTGCTGCCTGCGCCTGAGCCTTAGCTGCTTCTTCTGCTGCCTGTGCCTGTGCTTTTGCTGCTTCTTCAGCCAGCTGAGCCTTGGCATCTGTCAGAGTTTTTTGCATAGCAGCCACATTATCCTTGGCCTGACCTGCCAGATCCATTACAGACTTAAGATTGGTCTCTGCCTTTGTAGCAGCTTCCAGCGCCTGATTGTATACAGCAGTTGCCTGTGTAAGCTTAAGTTCAGCAGCTGCAGCCTGTGCCTTGGCAGCGGCAAGAGTTGCCTCATCCGGAGAAGCCAAAACCACTGCCTCATAATGAGCCTTTTCAAACTCTGCCAGCTTCTTAGCTTCATCAGCCTTTTTTAATTCAGCCTGAAGAACTTCATTTACATTATTAGCTTCTATAACTTTGAGTCTGTAGTTTTCAACAACTGCCTGGGCTGCAACAATCTCAGCCTCTGTAGGCACAACTGCCGGTGTCTTTGAAGCAGCATTATTCTTAGCTGCAAAAGCAGTCAGACTCATTGACATTGCCGCCAGTACAGCAATTCCGGTAATTACTATTTTTTTCACGTTTTTCCCCTCAATTTATATAAAATCATTCTCATTATCCCTACAAATGTTAAATTCAAAGATAATTCCTGTCAATGTGCAAAAATCACAAAAGAAATCCTAATTTCCGGGATTTTGTCTACAGGTAACTGTCAGCTGCCTGAGTTGCCAGAGCATCACACCTCTCATTCTCCGGATGACCTGCATGCCCCTTGACCCATTGCCAGGTAATTTTATGGGGTTTGGCTGCATCCAGGAGACGTTTCCACAGATCCACATTCTTAACAGGATCCTTGCCTCTCTTCCACCCCTTCATAATCCAGCCCTCAATCCAGTGCTGATTAAAGGCATCTATTACATATTTTGAATCAGATATTACAGTGACTTCACAGGGCTTGGTCAGAGCCTCCAGGCCTGTAATGACCCCCATAAGCTCCATTCTGTTGTTAGTAGTATCAGCCTCGCCTCCACTGTACTCTCTCTCATGCAGCACTCCCTTACCATCTGTATACTGCAAAATTGTACCGAATCCTCCCGGCCCCGGATTCCCTCTAGAGGAACCATCCGAAAATAATGTTACCTTCATTTAAGCCTCCACTCGCCTGTATTTTCAAATTCCCTGGCCATAGCCACTGCATTTTCAATAATTTCAGAATCATAACCCATAATCTTCAGCAGACCAATTGCATTCCTGCTGGTGGCCTTTCCAGGAATCAGTTCATAAGAAAAATGAATATCATCACTTCTCATCTCCTCAGTAAAGTGATAATTATCAAATTCATTCTCCAGCAGATGGGTCAGCTCATAGTCATGCGTCGCGCAGAATACCGTAATATTGCCTGCAGCCATACTTCGTAGTATGGAACAGGATGCCGCAATCCTTTCTATGGTATTGGTGCCCCTCAGCACCTCATCCACAAAGCATACCGTCCGTCTCTGCCCGCTAGCTATTCTCTTCAGGGCTTTTATCTCAGCCATGTAATAGCTGTCGCCCTGTAAAATGTCGTCCCTTACTCCCATGGAGCAGATTACATTTACAAAGGGCATTTTAACTCTGAGGGCTGTAACTGTATTAACCGTCTGGGCAAAAATAAGCTGAAGAGCAATATTTTTTAAAAAAGTAGATTTGCCTGACGCATTTGATCCGGTTATCAGCACATTTCTATCAGTTACACGGATGCTAACCGGGACCGGAGCTGCCAACAGCATGTGGCTTGCCTGCTCAATATATATTTCGCCCCCATCAGAATCATTTCTAATTTTCCTGCCGTCAGAAAATTCCGGCACAGACCAGGTCTTAAGGGATGCCCTCCAGCAATAGATACTTAAAACAAAATCGCAAAATCCCAGATAGCGGCTTTTGGCATAAGCCTGCTGCCAGCTCTCCTCTATATTTTTTTCAAGCAGATACATCCAAACCAGGTCCACATGAAACAGCATATTAACATACACCATCACCGATTCAGACATAGGTCCTGATTGCATAGGGGATTTGATTTTTTTGACCTTATGCTGACCAGATGAAGCATTATTTCGAAGTGCACAGTCATCTGTAATCCCTGTGTCATAACCCGAGAATACCTTTTTCATTTCTCTGGTAAAGGAACACTTATTCAGACTATCCGTCATCTCCTCCATGGATACAATCCATTTCACACAGGCCATGAGCTTTGCCAACTGCACCTTCTTCTTAAAATAGGATACAACCATGAAGCTTGCCCACAGAATCAGTGCAATCACACCTGTTGGAGGGTTAATGGCCACCAGAACAAATCCTGCCAGATAGGGAAGCCAAAGTGCCATCTCCACATAGGCTCTCCTGCCATCTCCATTCTCTATTTTTTCACAGCTTCCTGGTCCCTTGGAATAAAGAATCAAAGTCTTGAGCAGTTCATCCAGATTATTGCCAGCTATGGACAGAGCCTGTTCCAGGGCATTCAGCCTGTCAGCAGCACCCACCGGATTTCTAAGGACCTGCTGGAGATATTCATATCCTTCAAGGGTCTGACAGTAATTCATTCTATCCAGAACCCGGTCCATATCCAGATTGTCCCAGGTAATATCATCTATTACAGGCCCATTTTCTGCCAAAGCTCTTGCAGACCTTGGGTTCTTTGGGTTGTAACGCAAAGAAGTCTGGGGGATTTTTCCCACCAGACCCTTCAATTTTTCAAGCTTATTTTTTTTCTTTTTTATTTCGTTAATATAGCCTCTGTAAAAAATAAAAACAATCAGGGCTCCCAACGATATTAATATTAAAACATAATCCATTAACTTTTTTGTTCCTACAAAAGTCCTGCTGCCGCTTTATGAGCTCGTTTTTCAGTATACATCATATGGTCTGCTCTCTTTAATGTATCATGGAGCCTTTTGTCCTTAGTCGCATCAAAACTTGCCACACCCACATAAATACTTAATTCATCTGCATTCTCTGCAACCTTCTGGGCAAACAATACCTTCAGCGAATTTGAAATGAATATCTGCTCTGTATCATCAATCTGATCCATAACTGCGCAAAATTCATCTCCACCAATACGATAACACTTGGCACGGTCTCCAAAGCTTTCACTAATGGCCTCTGCAGCTGTCTTGATATACCAGTCTCCATAATCATGGCCCCAGTTATCATTGCAACGCTTCAGGCTGTTTAAGTCCATCATGTAAATGGTAGTAGGTCTGACTGAGACCTGTTCATCTTCAATGGTTGTCCTGTCAACAAATTCCTGTTGAAAAGCCAGTCTGTTACCCAGACCTGTAAGAGCATCCATCATAGCCATCTTACGATATACTTCGTTTTCTTTGTACTGCAAAATCATCTGATTAGTTGAGCGCATATTGCCGAATACGTTGAAGGCCACATATAGCAAAAAGCCTGTGGTTCCAACCAGAATAATTCTGTTAGACAGATAATATATTATCATTTCAGCTGCAGTTGCCAGCATCAGAGCAATCAGACACCCACTGTAGACATATGTCTCTTTGTCTTTTTTCCCATGTAATGCCTCATTAATAACCATGTATATAGAGAGTACCAGCATACACAGAATTGTCAGGGATGTCATCCACAGGGAATCTCTTATTTCCACCAGACTCATTACCTGCAGTGTGGATCTGATAATAATGACTATGCCTGCAAATACACAGAAGCTTTTCCATACTACAGGTTTGATAGAGGTAAATATCTCCTTGGTGTAGAGAATGAAACACAAAGGCATCATCATTAATGCACCATGATCAATAATAACCGTGAAGATATTTAATGATGTAAGCAGTTCCACAAGTCGGCTTTCACATATGCTCCACACTCCCAAAAACAGGGTAAAGCTGGCAAAATATGACAACCTCACATTGACATCATTAATTGCGTCTATTCCAACCACATACCAGTATACAAGCATTCCAAAGCCCAAAAGGATTACTACCAGTCCCACAAAGGCTTTAGGCGCATTTTCAGCAATAATGACATTAGTAATATGGCTTTCAGGACCAATATAAAATTCATCACTCGGCCTGGTACTTTTTCCGATGCTTTCAACCACAAACTCTATTTCTTTATCAGCATACTGTCTGTTCAGGTTGATATAATTCCATACATAGCC
>DCIJ01000008.1:31960-42801 GCA_002315945.1 Lachnospiraceae bacterium UBA1729
TTCGACTTCCTTGTAATCAACCAGTCGGAAAAAGACAGACGGATTAAACTGCTGCATTATCAGGCCATACGCAAACCAGATTACACCAGCCAATACCATCACAATATGTATTTTTATACTTGATCTTCTCTTTCCAGGCATAGTAATAACAAATCAGAATAGTACTTATTTTACAATAAGTGCATAGGCTCCACCCTTATCGGTAGAAAAGGTAATTGTTGACAGATCATTATCCTGATCCTCATATACGGTAGGCTGACCCTTGTATACACCAATCAGACTATAGGTCTTGCCAGCTTCCACCAGGTACTCGGGGATAGTAAAGCAGAAGGTATCTGCTACAGGCAATGTGTCACAAACCTTGCCACATTTATCAAATGTAAAATTGTAGGTGCCGGCAACTTCACCGCCAGCAGCATAGGTTTCAAACACTGCCATACACTCATCACCCTGAAGAGCCATGGATGTGGTAGCTGCTACTAAAGAATTCTCCTTGGCACGGTTAACAAATTTAAGGGTCTTGTTGCTCCAGTTGTAGGTTACAACTCCGGACTTGCCATTATGTGAATGAAGATAATCTTCCTTCCACGCTGACTTAACAACTACTACCAGCTGCTTTTCACCCTTAGCCTTGATCTCTACAGTCTTTTTGCCATCATAATAGGGCTTTCTAATTCCGTTAATATACCAGCCAATCAGACAGTTATCCTCATATACTTCAAGCTGTGCAAGTATCGAATCACCCTGGGGTATCTCAATTACATTCTTAAATTCCTTGCCATTATAGGTGAGCTTCAGATGTCCTCTTCCCTCCTGCTCATTGTACACAAGTACCTTGCAGGTAGCTGGTGTTGCATCTTCCGCTGCAAAAGCAATGATACCAAAAATCATTGTCATTCCTATTGCCAGAGTTAATGCGGAAACTGATTTTTTTATCATTTTTAATAAAAACATGTCTAATTCCCTCCCGATATAAAATAATGAAAAATATTTTATCACATTTTTACCTGTTTAACACGAAAAATTCAAAATCCCTGACTATATTCCCTGGTCCCATCTGACATAATAAATACTGCCTCTGTATCAGGGATGCTCTCCACTAGCTCCATACCTTTCCTGGGTCCCAGTAAAAAAACTGTGGTACTCAGACAGTCTGCCTGTAATGACGATTTACATCTGATGGATACAGAATCCATACCCCAGTCTACAGGCATTCCATCACTGGCAGACAGAATGTGATGATACCGCTTTCCATCCTTTTCAAAATATCTCTGATAGGTTCCACTGGTTACCAGGCTGGCATCTGACATGTGCACAACCTCTGCTGTCTCGCCACTTTGCCCAAAGGGCTTCTGAATTCCCACCCTGAAATCTTCGTAGGTAACATTCATAAAAGACTTCACAGGCTTTTGTCCCAGACACAATGTATTGCCCCCCAGATTGATTATGGCAGAGGTAACTCCCATCTCAGAGAGTCTGTCTGCCAGTCTGTCTGCAATGTATCCCTTGGCAACTGCTCCCAGATCAATGGCAGCACCCTCAGGAATTCTAATGCCATCACCCTTCACTTCAACCGTTTTGTAGTCAACAAACTTTAGCGCCTCATCAAGGCTCTCCCTGTCAGGTACCACCCCGTATTCAGCTTCTTTTTCAGAATCCGAATTAAAGTTCCACCGGCTGACTACCGGCTCTATGGTAATATCAAATACGCCTCCTGACAGTTCAGAGTACCTGAGTGCTTCACTAACCAGTGTAAGGCAGTCCTTACCTACCTGAGTGAACTCTCCCCTAGCATGATTAATCCTATACACATCACTTCCCTCCACAGTCTTGGACAGGGTATTCTCAAAAAAGTCACACATATTCTCGCACTCCGCAAGAATCTCCTCCCAGTCATACTGTGAATCAGCTCTCATCTCGTAGAGTCTGATGTTAATCACTGTATCAAAAGCAAAGGCTGTAACCGAGGCCTTGTCAGGCAGAATCACAGTTTCATTTTTCCCTGCTTCTCCTGCCCAAAATCCATTACAGGCCACAAGAAAAATAGCTGCCATAATACACAGGACAATTATTCTTATTTTCGATAATAAAAATATTGTTTTTCTCATGAAGAGTATTATAAAATATTTACCGGTAGATTTTCAAACAGGAGGGTAATATGGAAAAGAAATATATCATTGATACACAAGAAAACAAAGAATTTATGAATAGCATCACGGAAAATCTGTTGTCCTTTGGACATAAGTTTCCTTCACCCGGGGGAAGCTCATACTATTTGGGCGATGATGGAACTCCCTGGACTGACAGACCCAGAGAATGCTGGATTACCTGCCGTATGGCTCATGTATACAGCATCGGTACTCTCTTAGGACATAAGGGTGCATCTGAGCTTGCCAGCGCTGCTATTAACGGATTAAAAAATGAATTAAAGGATACAAAAAACGGAGGGTGGTTCCCCGGAATCAGGGCTGATGGAAGTATTCTTCCTACCAAGCAGTGTTATGCACATGCATTTGTAATACTTGCTTCCTCCAGCGCCTGTGTAGCAGGTATTCCCGGAGCCAGAGAACTTCTTACAGATGCTCTTGAAACCTACGACAGATTCTTCTGGAATGAGGAAGAGGGACTGGCATGCGATACCTGGAACACCGAATTCACTGAATGTGATTCCTACAGAGGAATCAATGCCAACATGCACACTGTTGAAGCCTTTTTGGCTGCTGCAGATGTAACCGGTGATGAAAAATACCGTGTTCGTGCAGGTCGCATTGCTGCCAAGGTAGTTGAATGGGCAAAAAACAATTCATGGCGAATTCCAGAGCATTTCACAAAGGACTGGGTGGCTGACCTTGAATGCAACAAGGACAGACCCGATGACCCCTTCAAGCCCTATGGCGCTACTCCCGGACATGGAATCGAGTGGGCAAGACTGATTGCTCAGTGGACCACCTCATCCCTTGACAAGGAGGATCCAAAATATACTGAATATATCAGTGCCTGCGAAAACCTGTTTAACCGTGCCATCGAAGACGCATGGAATGCAGACGGTGCCCTGGGCATATGCTATACCACAGACTGGGATGGAAAGCCCGTTGTCCACGATCGTATGCACTGGACTCTGGCAGAAGCAATCAACACCTCTGCAGTTCTCTACAGACTGACCGCTGATAAGAAATATGCTGATAATTATGCTGAATTTATGGAATATCTGGACAACACAGTCCTGGATCACAAAAATGGTTCCTGGTTCCATCAGCTGGATGCTAACAACAAGCTTTTAGAGACAGTATGGCCTGGTAAATCAGACATTTATCATGCACTGCAGGCAAGTCTCATTCCTTACAAGCCTGTAAATGTATCAATCTGTCCTGCATGTAAATAACTAATTTTAGATGAAACACGAAAAAGATTTAAATAACAGCCTCTGCACTCTCTGTCCCAGGGAATGCAGAGTACACAGAGCCCAGGGCTTAAAGGGATACTGTCAGGTATCCGGGGATTGTGTGTATATTGCCAGGGCTTCTCTCCATCTGTGGGAGGAGCCCTGTATCAGTGGTACCCCTGAAATGCAGGCTGACCCTGCCTGTCCCATCAATGGCTCTGGCACAATATTTTTCTCAGGCTGCAATCTGAGATGTATATACTGTCAAAACCATGAAATCTCTGACAGGGCTGCAGGCAGACCGGTTAGTATCAGTCAGCTGTCACAGATAATGCTGTCCCTGCAGGAAAGAGGTGCTGCCAACATCAACCTGGTAACTCCCACCCACTATACCGACTCAATATGTCTGGCTGTCACCATGGCCCGTCAGGATGGACTTACTATTCCCATCGTCTACAACTGCAGCGGTTATGAGAAGGCGGAAACCTTAAAAAGTCTTAAGGGTATAGTAGATATATATCTGACAGACTTTAAGTATATGGACAGTGAGATTGCAGGCAGGTACTCCAAGGCCCCTGATTATCCAGAGGTTGCTTCCCTGGCATTACAGGAAATGTACGCGCAACACCCCAGCTGCAGCTTCGATGAATCTGGCATGATGACAGAAGGAGTAATTGTCAGACACCTGATTCTGCCTGGTCACACTAAGAATGCCATGGCAGTTATCAGACATATATACGAAACCTGCCAGGATAATGTCTGGTTCAGCCTTATGAATCAGTACACTCCTGTCAATGACATCGCAACAAAAGCACCTAATCTGGCTCGCAGGGTAACCAAAAGAGAATACAAAAAAGTAGTAGACTACTGTCTGGAATTAGGAATGGAACACGTATTCATCCAGGAAGGGGACGTGGCCAGGGAAAGCTTCATCCCGGATTTTTTCACAGATAATCTTGGCTTAGAAAATAATTGATTTAGGTATGGACAATTAGGAAAGGATAATTCATGAAGGCTGATACCTCATTAATTTTTACAGGTGATATTGGATTTGATAAATATATGGACAGAAAGTGGGAAGACAGTAATCTCCTGAGTAAAGAAGTTACCGACTATCTCCACTCCTGTGATCATCTGATTATCAATGTGGAGGGACCCCTGTCAAAACAGGAGAAAAAAATAGGTCCCAATGGTGTAGCCAGTCTTGTCCACAGCATGGATCCTGCCTGTGCAGATTTCTTCGACAGTATCGGTGCCGATGTATGGAACATCTGCAACAATCACATTATGGATGCAGGGCCTGAAGGTATGGCTGATACTCTTAGAGAAGCTGCCTCTCACAAGGTTACTACCCTGGGGGCAGGCATGAATATCAACGAAGCCAGCTCGCCTGTCTATTTTGACGAGGCCGGCGGAATAGGCATGATTGGTGTCGGATACCAGAGAGCCTGCCGCAAGGCTGACAAAGAGGTGCCGGGGTGCCTAAGCTGGAGCGATATGGACACCATCAAAAGAAGAATTGATGAGATCAAGAGCAGATGCCGCTGGTGCATAGTCGTAGCCCACGGTGGCGAGGAATTTACCGCTCTTCCCTCTCCCTATACCAGAAAACGATATATTGATTATCTGGATATGGGTGCTGACATAGTAGTATCCCATCACCCCCATGTACCCATGAACTACGAGCTGTTTCCTGGAAAGGCAATATTCTATTCTTTGGGGAATTTTATCTTTGATACAGACTATCAGCGTTCACAGTTCAACACTGAACTGGGACTATTAATCAAGCTAAACTTTACTGAAGAGGATTTTTCTTTTGAACCCTTTGGATTAAAAATAGACAGAACCTGTGACCATGTTGTTCACGGGGATATACCTCAGATATTTGTCGATGTTCAGGAATCAGAATACAACAAGCTGGCACCTCTTGCTGCTAAAATGTTTTTGGAAAATACCAAGCGTCAGTTAAGATATCTGAAGCCTGACAAATTTAACAACGCAACCGAACAGGATTTTTACGACAACTTCTACGAGCCTCTCAGAAGCGGTCGTGTTCCCGGAGAAGTATTAGACTTCCAGATTATCTATCCCCTTGCCCAAAAGGAAGCTCTCGGAGCATGGAAGGACAGTAAGCTGGAAGCCGTAAAAGAATTCATATTAAAACAGATGTAATTATCAGATGTACTTTTTCATGGCATGCCATTCTTCATCACCCCAGGTGGAGTTGGCAATGCCCAAATCTTCAAAGCCAAATTTTTGATACATTGGTACTAATTCTTCCAGACAGGTCAGTATCAGAGCCTGTCTGCCTTTGGCTTTTTCACGGGCGCCATACACTTCTACTATTTTTCTGGCAAGGCCCTGATTTCTATACTCAGGCAATACGTCCAGCCCCAGAATCATAATATTGGCGCCCGTTGGGTCATTAAGCTTTTCATCCAGAAAGAACTCATCACGAAACTCTTCCTCGTTAGTTGCAAGTCCATTTAAAAATCCCGCAATCCTGTTTTCCTGCTCATCCCAGGCAACCATGAACAAATCGGCAGCTGCCCTGATTCGCTTTTCAATCTTATCTGGTTTGCAGGCTTCATGAGGTGGAAAGCAGATGCTCTCTATTCTGGCTGCTTCTGCATGTTCAGAATATTCAATATCTCTGAACGAAAATCTCTCTGGCATCCTACAGTACCTCAATCAGTTCAATATGGAAATTAAGCTCCTTGCCTGCCATCTCATGATTGGCATCAAGGGTAATATTGTAGTCGTCCTTTTGTACAACAGTAACCGGGAAGGGCTGACCCATAGCTCCTGTCATATAAACCTGCTGCCCTACAAATAATGACTCCGAACCTGGAAGCTCAGCAATTGCCATGGTAAATATGGCATTAGGATCACTGGGACCATAGGCTTCCTCCGGCATGAGATGAATATCTATGCTTTCACCCACCTGCATGTTGGCAACAGCTCTGTCAAAGCCCAAAATCATCATTCCGGCACCGCACACGAAATCCAGGGTTGCACCTCTGTCATAGGATGAATCAAACTGTGTGCCATCATCAAAGGTTCCCCTGTAGTGCACACGAACATTGCGTCCTACATTAATGCCATCAAACATGGGTTCAAAACTGTGGCAACCGCCACCACAGCCACCTCCGCAGCCGCCTTCACTTCCACAGCCATCAGCGCCACAGCCCTGACCCTCTTCGTGGTCATGGTGATCACAGTTGACTCCAGCATCCACCAGCTCTCCTAATACATATGACAGTATTGCCTGGTCGGTGCTACCTTCAACTCCTGATATAACTTCAATTCCAGCCTCTGTAAGGGCAGCCTTGGCTCCGCCGCCGATGCCACCACAGATAAGCAGGTCCACCATGTTCTCTGCCAGTATACCTGCCAGCGCACCATGTCCTGTTCCGTTAGTTTCAATCATCTCAGTCGATCTGATGAGACCATCTTCAAGATTGTAGATCTTGAAGGCCTCTGTTCTTCCAAAATGCTGGAAGATTTTTCCATTTTCATATGTTGTTGCTATACGCATATTCCCTCCTGGGGACGGTTCTTTTGCAACGAGGAGCGCCCTTTTGTAACGAGGAGCGTCCCTCTGCATCGTCCATTTTGTCGCATGAATGTGTACTTTGATCACTTCATAATGTTAAACAAGCCTGAAATTTTCTTAGAATCCAAAATTATCTGCTTTTTATTTATCCTCAGATATTGCTCAATGGCCTCAGTCTCTTCGCTGGTAAAACCATCATTTTTTGTTACTATGCACTCAGGAACCACAGCCTCGCACATATCTCTTCCTCTTTCAAATGTCAAAGATACCATAGGTTTTCCTTCTTTGACAACAACCGAGCTGTAGGTCATCTTCATTTCTTCGTTTGGATTAAGTGCCATCGTATACCTGCCTTTCACTACTTTCGATAGTATAACACAAGGAACTTGGCAGGTAAAAGAATAATACCCAGAACCTAAAGCTCTGGGTATTAAGGTTAAACTATTTTTAGTTTTCTTTTTTGCGGGTACTTACAAAAGCGCCAACTGCCATTGTTGCAACACCAGCTGCTGCAATTGGAGCTACTGGCATGCTATCATCTCCAGTCTTGGCTGCAAGAGGGGTTTCCTCATCATCTATTACGTACTCACCAGCTGTACCTGAAGCTGCAAGAGGGGTCTCTTCGTCTTCGATTTCGAGATAATTTTCAATCAATGCATCAGCATATTCAGCAGCTGCCAGAGGAACAAAACCATCATCTAAGAAAAAGACGGGCGCTCCTCCCCTGTTACGATTACCGTCGCCGTCGCCATCGTCGCCATCATCACCATCGTCGCCATCATCATCGTCACCGTCATCGATGTCATCGTCATCATCATCGCCACCGTCATCGATGTCATCGTCGTCATCGATGTCATCATCACCGCCACCGTCATCGATGTCATCGTCGTCATCATCGTCGTCATCGTCATCAATGTCGTCGCCAGCAAATTTCAATTCAGAAATCTGTTTGATCAGGTTATCAATGTCGGTAGTGTCAATTGCATTATCTTCAAGTCTTCCAAGAAGCGCATTATATCTGAGTTGCTGCTGGATAAGGTTCAGTTTTGCTGCTGCCAGTTCTTCTGAAGCAGGAGCAGACAGTTCAATCTTCTGAACTTCTTCATAGGCCTTGTCAACAGCTTCCTTAGCTTCTTTTGCCTGCTGAAGAAGAGGAGTTACCTGACCATTGAGAATATTAACACCCTTATTAAGGAGGCCAGCTGCTGCGTCGCTTATGCCAAGAGTTCCCTTTGCTGTATGAAGTGCTCCAAGTTTCAGGACATCAACTGTTACCAGACCGGCATTCTCCATAACAAGCGCAACATCCTTGGCATATTTGTCGCCTACTATTGCGCCATTAACTATTACTTCTCCGCCAGCCTTAACAGCATCTGCAGTTGACTCGATAAGATTTCCTGCATGAACTACCACCCATGCCTTGGAGATAAGTGCATCTTCCCATGCCTGTGCATACTCATGCTGGAACTGTGAAGATTCCTCTTCGCGATGCTTTGTAACAGTAGCTGCGTCCTCTACTTTTTCTATTGCATCCTTTATTCCATCAAAAATTGATCCAATCAGGGACTTTTTATTCTTGCCAGAAGCATCTCCATTGATTACAGACTCAACTATTTTCTTGATATCTCCAGCATTTTCCAGCAGACCATTCAGATCGCTCATTCCAAAAAGCTTATGCAGGTATTCAGGATAATGCATAACTGCAAAATATCCCTCGCTGTTATCTTTTCCAAGCACTGCATATGCTATGGAAGCGCTGGCCAGATCTTCGACTGTGAGTTGGGCTGCATCCTTGTCAAGGCCTGGATAAATTGTATTAATTGCATCCAGTACAGTCTGGGCAGCCTTAACCTTGTCCTCGTCCTGGCGGTCTAAAATCACAAGTGCTGTAGTAATCTCGGCCAGTCTGTCAGGATCCTTAGCTATTGCAGCCACATCCTTAAGGCCCAGTCCTGCAGGCAGTTCTGCATACAGGCCATCTTCTCTGTTACCGATTTCAGTCAGTTCTCCAACTGCGTTACCTGTAATCAGTCCATACTTCTGAGTTTCAATGGTAAGATCATGCTTATCATAATTTGATTTCGCATTATCCCTTTTGCACTGTGCCTCAATCAGCTGCTGAAGCTTCTGCTCTGCCTGCTGATATTTTTCGTAGCTGTTCTTATAGTCTTGCTGACCCTTTTTGATATCAGCCTTCTTATTTCCAATGATTTCATCGGAGTTCTTAATTACCTCCAAGCTGCTGATACCAGCATTTTCATCAGTCACAAAACTCTTCAATGAATCATCTTCTGATTCAGCAAGAACTACATCCTCATGGTTAACTACCTTAGTGCCATCAGCATTTAGAGAAAGTTCTTTGCTACTGTCTGATTTGGAAACAAGCTTATTATTGGTGCCATCATAGACATAGAGGCTGCCATCAACAGTGACAATGTCACTTACCAGCTGAAGCTCGGTAGCATCTGGCATACCGTGCCATTTTCCCATGATATCTTTATAATATATCTGCCCAGCCTTATACATATAGGAAGGTGCATCCCAGCCTCCATGCTGATATGTAACTAATTTTTCGTCAATAATGTACCCCTGAGCCTTATCATTCCATTTGGCAACAACTTCCTGCATATCACCAAACTCATTTGCATTTTTGCCGGCAACCTGGATTCTGACAGTGATCTGACCTTCTCCGGAAGCATATACAGCGCTCTTATCACCAACTTCAGTATAGGTTATATTGTCATATACATATTCGCCATTTTTGTTTGTTACTTCCATTTTGTCGACAATAGCATTGCCCTGTTCATCGGTCCTGCCTGTCTCAACATAGATGTAATCCTTATCACCCTCATGAGATACCAGATAGTCCTTGTTGTTGTAGCTTAATACAACACCTTCTGTATGGACATTTTTAAGCTGAACACTTCCATCCTCATTTACTACATAAGAGTACAAATGAGTATTTCCATTCTCATCATTTGTGCAGAAAACTGTATTGCCATCCTCGGTCTTCATTACAGTATCATTCTTGGAATAAACCTCCGCATTATTGATACCATTCTCTTTTAACAGATAGGATACTATTTTTTCTTCTGCGGCCTCTTTGATAGCCCCTGAAGACTGCTTCAGGCTTTCGGATGCAATGACAAATTCTGAATAGCCCTTCTGATCATAAGCATCTAACTGAGCTTTGGCATTATTCATCAGTTCTTCAGCTGCTTTGATTGCATCATACATATCAGAAAGCAGAGTTCCCTCTTCCTTAACGGGAACCTTTATCTCAACATTTGTTGTATCAAATTTTACAGTGCCGTCTTCGTTGTATTCGTAGTTTCCATTTTCATCAGTCTTAGCTACGACTACAGTCACACTGTCTACTGCATCATCACCAGTCTTAAGCTGACCCAGGCTTGTTTTTCCATTATCACTGGCAAGAGTCTCACTCTCCTTAAGCACAGTGTTATAAGCTTCCAGAGCATTCTGATATGCCTCCTGAGCCTTCTCATACTCAGCCTGATAGCCCTCAAAAGTCTTCTGGGCTTCGTTAGCAGTCTTAATAGCCTGGCTCAAATCCTTAGTATCTTCGATAACCTGGTCTACAGCATCCTTAAAGTCCTCTACACTATCCTTGAGCTTATCTACTTCTGCACTGTTCTTTTCGTCCTTCAGCTTATCAACTGAATCCTTCAGTTTGTCATAATCAGAGGACAGACTGTCCTGTGTATCCTTAATTTCCTGAGTCAGCTTGTCCATATTGTCCTGGAGGTGCTCCTGGAAATCAGTAAGCTCTTTGCTCATATCATTGAAAAAAGAGTTTACTTTGGAAAGCATGTTGTAAGCCTTATCAGCATGAGCTTTTGCTTTTTCCAGATTTTTTTCAGCTGCTTCCTTCTCCTTCTTGGC
>DCIJ01000013.1:0-7100 GCA_002315945.1 Lachnospiraceae bacterium UBA1729
ATCATAATCAGTTTTCTTAATCATCTCAATGGCTTCGTGCCCTCCGGATGCGGTATCAATCTGCATCTCATACTCTTTCATAATGCCTTTTGCCACATAGAGGTTTATTGCATTGTCATCTACAATCAGCACTTTGGCATCCGGCTTCTTAACAATCTCCACATTCTGACTGATTGCTGATGCCACATACTCCTCGCTTTGAAGGGCTTTTGCCACTTTTTCTCCCAAAGGAATATATTTCTCAATTTTCTGTCTGATTGTAATAACGAATTCACTGCCTTCGCCATAGACACTGTCTACACTGATTTCACCACCCATCATCTCAGACAGGGATTTGCAGATTGCCAATCCCAGTCCTGTACCCTGGACAGCTCTGTTCTTTCTTGTATCTACCTGATTGAAGGCTCCAAAAATGTCCTTGATATCTTCCTGCTTTATTCCAATACCTGTATCCTTTACCGAAAGAGTAAGCAGCGGACTGCTTTCATCCCCATTCCAGCCAATGCTCCAGGTAATGCTTCCCTGACTGGTAAACTTCACTGCATTTCCGACACTATTAATTACAATCTGACGTATTCTTTTTTCATCACCTATCAGAGTTGCCGGAAGTGTGGGATCCACATTAACTACAAACTTAACCTTACTCTCCTGAACTCTGACCCTGAACATGTTACTCAGGTCATTAATCAGGGAAGGTACATCATATTCATCATCAATCAGCTCATACTTTCCAGCCTCAATCTTTGAGATATCCAGTATATCATTTATTATTCCAAGCAGATTATTTCCCGCCACAAGGATTTGCTGCGCCTTTGTAGCACTTTCCTCTGGAAGCCCCTTATCCCGAAGTATCAGATTGCTAAGTCCCACTATGGCATTCATGGGGGTCCTTATTTCATGGCTCATATTGGCTAAGAAAATACTCTTGGCTCTGTTGGCGTCTTCGGCCTGAGCCTTGCTTTCCTCCAGTCTTTGTAGCATATCCCGCTCAGCGGTACGGTCCTGCAGGAAAAATATCTTAAACAGAAGTTCCCCAAATTTATCATAAATCTCAGTTTTGGCTATGGTACAGCTCTTCTGTTCAAATTTTAGAGTTGCCGTTCCCTTCATTTTGGAATTTTCATCCTTATAGCTTTCATCCACTATCAGATAATCCGTAAGGGAAGTGCCTGTAAGCCGATATCTACTGGTATTTAAGTACTCCTCTGTACTTTTATTAAACAAAAGAATTTTATTATCCAGGTTGGTAATGACAACCGGCGTGGTAACATCATCAAACACATTTTTAGCGATTACTTCAGATGAGAGACCAAATGCCTTGTTGTCCTTGGCAGACTTGTAAAGTATCATTGACGAAACAAATGCTCCAATGGCACTTCCCGGAAGAGCCGCGGTATGGAAAACTACCGGCAGAATAGTATCCACCATCATTCCAAGATATATGGGGACTGCAAACCACTTGAACCTTCCAATTAAGTACTTTTCCCTTTTGTAACAGGCTCTTTTTCTGCCATCCCATAATATGAGATAGTATATTAATGTTGATGCAATAATGCTGACAAACTGGAGTATTCTGGATGGAGTGATACCACTTCTGTACCAGTATCCCCAGGGTGTCATTTCAAAGCTTACTGCACTCTTTTGTATTATTCCAAGCCAGGAAATTAGATAAATTACTGCAAAAATATTAAGCAGCATTCCCTTCAGTCTGCCCTTGTAGCCTGTAATTTCAGCCACGTAAAATATGATATAAACCATATATACCCAGATTGCTAACAGCGCTACAGCTCTGGCAAAATATGCAATATCAGATTCAAAACACAGGCTCATCCATGCATATCCAAAGTTCCAGAAGAATACACCAACACAGGCAAGCATCATCATTATTCCTGATTTAGACTCCCTATTTTCAATGTAATTTAAGAAACCCAGTATTACAGCCAGAAAGCCCATTCCAAACAGGCCAAGTGCTATTAATGAACTAATCGCATATACATTCATATTTTAATCCCCAACCACAAGGCCACACGCTTCGTGAATCCTTATGGTATGTACAAAACCCCATTTACCTGTAAAAATCACAGCATACATAGTAATTATACCACATCAGGGCCGCTTTTTTCCATCAAATAAGGCTTGTGTAAATGCAGATTTTCATGCCGGCATGCATCTTCACTTGGCTCATCGCGGATAATAAAAAATGAGGGCGGCCTGGGGAGCCGCCCTCTATTGGGGAAACGTCTGGGTAATTAACCCATAACGATTTCTACATTATATTCTTTTTTGCCTTCAACATAAGGAATAACGGTTCCCTCAACATTTACACCATCAACACTCATGGAAGCAATACCCTTCTCCACATCATTAGGGTTCTTAACAGTGATGTTATATACACCCTCTCTGAAGCTTCTGGTCAGTGTAAAGTCACCAAAGCCCTTTGGAGTACATGGATTAACTGACAGACCCTTGTGTGTAGGATATACACCAAGAATGTGCTGTGAGATATTAACAAAGGTCCATGCTGCTGTACCTGTTAACCAGGAGTTCTTTCCTTCACCAGGAATTGCAGCGTCAGCGCCTGCTACCATCTGAGAATAGCAGTAAGGCTCTGTTCTGTGAATCTCTGAAAATTCCTCTGTATATGCGGGACAGGTCTTCTTATAGATCTCAAAAGCACGATCTCCACGTCCAATTACAGTCTCAGCGATTGAAACCCATGGATTATTGTGGCAGAAGATTCCGGCATTCTCCTTGTATCCAGGTGGATATGAAGAAATCTCACCAAGTTCAAGATGATATTTTGTGTAAGCAGGCTGAAGAATCATAATACCATAGTCGCAGTCAAGCTTAGCCTTAACTGAATCAAGAGCTTTCTTGGCATGTCCTTCTTCAACACCGATTCCAGCCATAACGCAAAAGCCCTGAGGCTCGATATAAATCTGACCTTCTTCACATTCCTTGGAACCAATCTTGTTGCTGTATGCATCATATGCTCTTACAAACCAGTCTCCATCCCAGCCCGCATCAAGCACAGCATCATAAATCTTCTTAACTTCAGCTCTGGCATATTCAGCCTCAGCTGCATCTCCCATCAGCTCGCACAGCTGCGCATATTCTTCACCGTATTTTACAAACATACCGCCGATAAATACTGACTCTGCAACAGGTCCTTCACTGGGACCAAAGGTCTGGAAGGATTCACCTGGATGTTCTGAGAAGCAGTTAAGATTCAGACAGTCATTCCAGTCAGCACGTCCGATAAGAGGAAGCTTGTGAGGACCCTTATGATTTACAATATAATCAAAGCTTCTCTTAAGGTGTCCCATGAGAGGAACGGCTACATCCCAATCATTATCAAAAGGAACCATTTCAGTAAGGATACTTGTGTCACCAGTCTCTCTTACATATGCATTGGTTCCGGCAATCAGCCACAATGGATCATCATTAAAGCCTGAACCGATATCTGCATTACCCTTCTTGGTAAGAGGCTGATACTGATGATAAGCAGAACCATCCTGGAACTGGGTTGATGCAATATCAATAATTCTCTGTCTTGCTCTCTCAGGAATCATATGTACAAAGCCAAGTAAATCCTGGCAGCTGTCTCTGAATCCCATACCACGGCCAATTCCCGACTCATAGTAAGAAGCTGATCTGGACATATTGAAGGTTACCATACACTGGTACTGATTCCAGATATTTACCATTCTGTTAACCTTGTCATTGGAAGACTTAACAGAGTATTTTGAAAGAAGATTCTCCCAGAAGGAAGCTAACTCATCCAAAGCCTTCTGAACCTTTTCTTCTGTATCATATTTTGCAAGAAGCTTGTCAGCATTAACCTTATTAATAATACCATCTGAAGGATTGCCAACCCACTTATCCTCTACCGGATTCTCAACATAACCCAGTACAAAGATGTAGGTCTTCTCTTCGCCAGGAGCCAGCTTAACATTAATCTGATGAACTGCAACTGGAGACCATCCGTTTGTAATCTTGCTGGAAACCTCACCAGCCTTAACAGCATCCGGTGAATCAGGTCCATTATAAGCACCTAAGAACTTATCACGGCTTGTCTCATAGCCATCAACAGCTGAATTAACAGAGAAGATAGCATAGTGATTACGGCGCTCTCTGTACTCGGTCTTGTGGAAAATTGTGCTTCCAACTACTTCCTGTTCACCAGTGCTTAAGTTTCTCTGGAAGTTTTTCATATCATCATCTGCATTCCACAGACACCATTCAACATAAGAGAACAGTTTGATATTCTTTTCCTGTGCGCTCTCATTCTTAAGAGTAATCTTCATTACTTCACAGGTATCCTCCATGGGAACAAAGTTAATCTGTGAAGCCTTAACTCCATTCTTTGAAGAGGTGAACTTTGTATATCCAAGTCCATGTCTGCATTCATATTCATCCAGCTCTGTCTTAACAGGCTGCCATCCGGGATTCCAGATAGTATCTTCGTCCTTGATATAGAAATACTTTCCATTATTATCATAGGGCACATTGTTATAACGATATCTGGTTAGACGTAACAGCTTAGCATCCTTGAAGAAGCTGTATCCACCGCAGGTATTTGAAATCAGTGAAAAGAACTCCTTGTTTCCAAGATAGTTGATCCAGGGAAGTGGAGTCTTTGGAGTTGTGATAACATATTCTTTAGCATTATCATCGAAAAAACCGAATTTCATAGATTTATCCTTTCTGTTTGTCTAAATATTTGCGAAAACGTTTTAGTATGAGTTAAGTATAAACAGAAGGGTATAAAAAAAGCAAGCCCTTTTCAGCTTGCTTGCTTACATAAAATTCATCATTTTTTTGTGCACATTTCACAATTGTTGCCACTTTGTGGTATTTCGTTTTTCGAAACTCTACTTCAGTATCTGAATTTCCACATCCTTTGAATCTATCACGTCTGACTGAATAATCAGCAGGTTTTTGTATTCCGAAACTTTTTCCGAAGTTTTCGTAACTATTTCTTCATTCTTTTCGATTTTTGAAGTAATAAAAGTGGTGTAAGTTCCACCCTCCAACAGTCTGAAGCGCTTATCCTCACACTCTTCATATCCCTCCACCAGAATATACACATATTTTGATAACTGTCCCTTGTCATCATATTCAAAAAGCATGCCGGCAGGGTATGATGCCCTCATGCCTAAAAGCTGAGCCACCATATTAAGTCGAAGTATCTTTTTACTGTCGTCAGACTCATTTTCTTCAATTTTCATGGTTAGCAGACCTCTTGCAGGCAATTCCTTGTCCACGTAGGTCATGCTGCTTTTCTGACCTGTTTCGCCACTCTCATTTGTTACAGCATTCTGATTTTTTGCATCACTCTGATTTGCTGTAGCTTCTGCCGATGCTTCGTCAACAGCCACACTATTCTTTCTGGCTTCAACCATACGGATAGTTTCGCCCAGGCGGCCCAGACGGTCACGGATATCCTTAATTTTGGTTTCACCCATTGATTTACCATCGTACAACAGCTTTTGCAGATCAAATTCTCCGTCCTGCTGCCTGTATTTTTCAAACTCTTTCAGGGGAATACCCAGCTCAACGCACAAAGAAATCGCATCCAGCACATACAGCTGGTCCTTAGTATAGTATCTGTAGTTTGTTACCTTATCCACATAGGCCGGTTTAAATACCCCTATCTCATCATAGTATCTCAGGGCCTTTATAGTTACCTTTTTTTCCTTGGCCACTTTTCCTATAGACAGATAATTTGAAGTCTTTTTCATAGATACCCCAATCTCTCACCGCTCAGAATGCTTTCAGACATTACTTGTCATCATTTTTGTCTCTATCATAAGACAATTTTCTAAGATGATACTGGACATCCTCCAGTATTCTCCTGTTTGAAGCAATCACATCTGCCTGAAGACCTATTACAAAGGTCATAAATCCCATTATCATGAGGGTGCAGGCTAATATCAGTGACTGTACATGGCCCTGGCCTCCCACTGTGAAGTACAGGCACAGGAATCTGATCCCAATTCCCAGACCAATCAGGAAGGGAATTGCCCCAACAATTGTAAAGCACAGGAGAGGCTTATACATCATAAATGCTCTTAATATGGTAAGCATGGACCTCTTAATATATGCTCCCATACTTTTAAAGAGTCTGGATTTTCTCAATTCCGGATTAGTTCTGATGGGCACACTGGTAATAGCCATCCGGTTTCGGCCCGCCTGAACAATAGTCTCCAGGGTATAGGTATACTCATTAATTACATTGAGATGCATGGCAGCATCCCTGCTGATAGCTCTGAAGCCACTGGGTGCGTCAGGAATATCGGTCTTGGAGGCAACTCTTACTACAAAGCTTCCAAAGTGCTGAAGCTTTTTCTTAAGAGGAGAAAAGTGCTCTGTATCATCAATAGGTCTTTCGCCAATGACAAACTCTGCCTTGCCTTCCAGTATAGGTCTTATTAACTTCTCAATATCCTCACCGCAGTACTGATTATCCGCGTCAGTATTAACTATGATATCTGCACCTGCTTCCAGACATGCATCGAGTCCTGCCATAAAGCCTCTGGCCAGGCCCTTATTTTTAGGGAAGCTGACAACATGATTAACTCCCCATTTTTTTGCCACCTCAACTGTAGCATCCTGGCTTCCATCATTAATTATCAGATATTCTATTGTATCTATCCCTTCAATGGACTTTGGGAGATCATTTAATGCAATCTCCAGAGTTTCAGCTTCATTATAGCAGGGTATCTGTATTATAAGTTTCATTTAAATCTCGCTTTCAGGTATAAATCCTGTCCTTCGTAAATTTCATCAAAATCATAGGGCTCATCTGTATATCCATTTAGCCAGCAGTCAAAGGTACTGCCCATAAGCTCCGGGTCCCCATTGGGATAGGGCACCTTTTCTCCTTCAAATGCTTCCACATAGGCAACATACATGTCAGCCTCGCCACCATCCAAGTATATCTTCTTTGGCTGCTTTTTGTCTACCCAGAGGGACGTCAAATAATGTTCCCTTTGCTGGACAAAATCCTTTAGTATATCAACATTTTTCTCGTACTCTCCGCCAAAGGATGGGTATGAGACATCTTCAAGTCTTCCCCAGCGCATCATATCCGCCAC
>DCIJ01000013.1:7165-20122 GCA_002315945.1 Lachnospiraceae bacterium UBA1729
CTCATACAGCTGGGGCAAAAATACGGAATAATAGGTATTTCTCACCTGCTCATTAAAATCCTCGTGGCAGGCAAGATGATACCACAGGGTAAAATCATCCATGGGCAGTGCAGCAAATATTCCATAGGGATCAACCGAACTAATATACTTCTGATTAGTATACTTGCCCATAATAGTATTGCCCAGGCTCATATCATAATCCCACACCGGACCGGCACACAACCTGGAATCCTGGCTGTCCGAATCCTTATAAAAATACTGACTGGTAGAGGAGGCATCATAATTTCTCACAATTTCCTCTATCAGATATTTTTTAACAAAGCTGTCCATGTCTATATATTCTGAATAATGTCGTCCATTATCAGGATTTTTTCCATCCTCTGAAAACAGGGCCGCCTCAAACTCCTGCCACACATTTCCAATATACTCTGCCTCTGAAATATCTGCATACTTGGGACTCTTAATGGTTACAGGCTGCCCTTTGGCAGTAACAAAGCTGGAAATCGAATCCTTAATTCTGGAGGGACGCTCCAATTCCAATAGATACCCACCAGACACATCATCTGTTGCCAGATTCATATCATACCCTTTTATCACAAGGCCATTTTCCAGAGTCTTACTGATAGAAGCAGGCGTTGTATCTTCCTTAGCTGTGGTAAGAGTTTCCAGGTTAGAAATATTAACGCGGTTGGTGCCTATCTCAACCTTCTCACATAGCTGATAGGTACCCTGATAGTTTCCATTAATATACAGATCAGTCATTATGCTCTCAGGAGAATAGGAAAGTCCTGCCCTGCTCGCCATGTCATAAGCAATTGTATTTCTAATCAGAGTTTTGTCGGACCAGTTGGATAACAGGTTCCATTTTTTAGCAGCACCCATGCCTGCAAAATCAGTACTGTCCTTCATGGTCAGCTGAAAAGGTTTCTTAGGCCAGTTGGCACTGGTATTGCCTCTCACTCTGAATTCCTCAGCAATTCCCGAATTTACAACCCGTCCTTCTGCGTCAAACAGGCGAACCCTTACATTTTTCCAAAGTTTGTAGTTTGATTCATAATCTGAGACTTCCACCCCATCTTCCGCTGTATCTTCCGCTCCATCTTCCGCTGTATCTGCTGTCTCGCTATCAGCAAGCACCGCATCCCAGATATCATAATCCTCTTCATCATATTCCAGCATCAGGGTATGAATAGGTGACTCTTTTAGTACCAGGAGGCTGCCCGTTCTGTCCCCATTGGAAATACTGTGCGGTCCCTCATCCAAATCTATTATCTTTCCATTTCCAGCCACAGTCCTCTGGTCAATTTGTAATTGACTGACCGGTGAGAACATACTGTCTATTTCAATATCTCCCGTAGGGTTAGACTTTATGTATGTTTTTTTCGCTCCATCCCAGAAGCCTGGTGCAAAAAAGACATATTCGCCACTGTCATTTCTGAACAGATTGACACGCACCTTTTCTCCCGGTTTGGCATCAAATACCATGTACGGGCCCGGGCCCGCATAGCTGTCATCCAGGCCCGAAATAACTGTGCCTCTGATTACAGCACCTATTCCAAATAGCCCTACAGCACCCAGTATCGCTGCTATTCCTAATATCAGCAGCCATTTTTTTCCTGTTTTTAACATCAAATACTATCCTATTTTCAACTGTTCAATAGTCAAATTTTCGTTAATTTGGTATTATACTATATCGTATTGGCTATATCCAATATTTGTGCAAAGAATAAAAGTATAAACCTACATCAAGGAATTTATTATGAATCATTTTAACATCATATCAAAATACGTTAAAAATCCCAGATACCTTATCTCACTTTTGATTTTATCCATTTATTTAAGCATTGTATATATTTTTACCGGTCTGGTAACTAACACCCCCCAGACTCTTTTCTTTAATCTCTTTTTAGTGCTGCTGGCAGTTCTTTCCTCAGCTTTGATAATGACTATTCTGTCAAAGGCTCTGCCAAATAATATCAGCTCTGGTGATAACAGTTTCAGGTCTTCCCTGATTATTGGTTTTCTTGCCTTTTTAGTAACCTTTGGCTTTTTCTTCGCCTATCAGAGAGGTCAGTTTCCCGGAGGCTTGAGTCCCGACAGCTATTTACAGTATAAAATGGCTATGGGTGATGCCACCTTTACCAACTGGCATCCGGCCCTTCATACCCTGATTATTTTTAAGCTGCCTCTTAGCTTTGGACGCCGTCTTGGAATGATAATTTTACTTCAGCTGTTCTACTTTAGTATAGCTGTGGGATACACTGTATTTGCCCTGCATCAGGCCAGGCTTCCCAGAGTAGCCCTGGTTATCTACTGTCTCTTTATCTGTCTCAATCCATACCTGGCAACCTTCTTCATGTATCCCTGGAAGGATATTGCGCTGGCAATATTTGCGCTTATGGCCTTTGGGCAGTATATCCGTATCATTGCAACTAAGGGAGCCTGGCTCAAGCCCTGGTATAACCGGGCTGCATTTGCTGTAATCTCAGTAATCTGTGGTTATATGAGGCACAACGCCATACTGTTTGCACTGCCTTTAATCGTTATTGCGCTGCTGTACGGTACCCGCAGTAAGAGCGTACGAATCACTACTGCAGTATTCGTGCTGGTGGCTTTTTGTCTGGTAAAGCTTCTCTATGCAGGTTTTCATGTTGAAAAATATGACAATCTGGTAGTGGAAACTATCGGTATGCCCATTACGATTTGGGGTAATGTAATGCAGAAATGTCCAGAAAAACTTCCGGAAGAAACAAGAAATGTAATGTATTCCCTGGCATCTGACGAAGCCTGGAAAACCATTTATGTACCTGGAAGTTTTGAAGAGCTTAGATATAGTGAAGAATTTGATAACAAGGGGGCTGACCGTCTCCGTTATTCTGACGTGGCTGCATATACCTGGCAATGCTTCACTCTGGCCCCCTTCGAAAGCTTTGATGCCCTGGCAAAATTAACCGGACAGGTATGGGGCCTCTATGCCGAAGAACGACCTATGGATGTAGGCATCTGGGGTAATGGCTATGATATAGAACCGGCTCCAGGGCTGGTAGCTCAAAATTTTGTCACTCAGTGCAAAACCATTTTTGCCACAGCTCCGGGCCGAATTATTTTTGGATGTCTGGGCTGGCACCTGCTCATTATGCTCATGGTAGCAGCAGTTTTATTCGCCAGAGGTCAGATATCCTGGATTCATATTATTCCTGTATTTGCCTATGACTTTGGGACCTGTGCATTGCTTGCAGGAAACTACTACAGGTTCTTTATGTTAACCATCCCCTTATGGATCCCTGTAATATATCTCATGCTGGCAGACAGCAATAGCTGCCCTGCCTTAGAATAATAATCAGGACCGCCAGGTTCTATTCCTGCCCTATTGCCATTAAGTGGGCACAGGTATCATAATCCCAGGCCTCTATGCTTTCCTGCATAGCATTAAGCCATTCCAGCTTTTTGGGATTACTTCCCTTGTACTGTTTCTTTGCCTGTAAAATCAGTTCCTCACACCTGTCCATATCAAGGCCTTCAAAGGCATCTGACAGGATGGCAAAAAATTCCTGTCGATTTTCAAAATATTGCTCACCAGAATCACTTCCCGAGCCCTTTTCATCAGAATGTTCCCGATCATTTTCTTCATTCCAGGCGTCTCTTTGATTTTTTTCTCTGTCCGCAGTAATTGCATCCTCAAGAATGCTGAAGCATTTGTCAGTCAGCTCAAACAGTCCAGGTGCAAATGATAATATGGTATCCCATTCCTCATCATTTCCAAGATTTTCCATGTATGCTGCTGCTTCAGACAGCTCAATGGCACCAATCTGCTTGGAGGAGCTCTTTAACGCATGAACATCAATTGTAAACTGCCTGCAGTCATTCTTTTCCAGACTTTCCTTAAGCTTTTCAACCTTTTTGGGAAGGGTCTTATAGTACTCTTCAATAACCTTAAGATATATCTTTTTACTTCCCAACAGATTGATTGCATAGGCAGTATCAAGTCCCGGAATATCAACCAGCTCCTTCTGTTCAGGAAGCAGTGTTACATCGGTGTATTCAATCTTTTCAACAGGAAGCCATTCCTTAAGCTTTTTCTTTATCAGTGCATATTCAACCGGCTTTGGAAGGAAATCATTCATTCCGGCGTCAATAAAGGACTGCTTCGCCTCACTAACCACGTTAGCTGTCAGTGCAAGAATTGGCATTCTGTTACACTGCGGCATAAGTCGTCTTATTATCCTGGTCGTTTCTACTCCATCCATTTCAGGCATCATATGATCCATGAACACCAGATCATAGGATGTGTTCTCCAGCATTTCTATCGCTTTCTTACCGCTTAAGGCAGTATCTATATGCATCTCTATGGGTTCCAGTATTCCTGTTACAATATCCAGATTTATCTGATTATCGTCTACTACAAGTATTCTTGCTTTTGGTGCAATATAGTCCTTGTCAGCATTTATTGATTCAGCGCTTTCTCTGGTTGCAGATCCCACTGGGGTAGAGTTGGTAACCTTTTGCGGAACCACGAAGGCAAAGGTACTGCCCTTGCCATACTCGCTCTTTATGGTCATATGACCATTCATTGCTTCCAGAAGCTTCCTGACTATTGCCAGGCCCAGACCGGTACCCTCCACATTACGGTTTCTCTTGGAGTCAACCTGCTGAAAAGCCTCAAAAAGCTTTGAAATATCCTCATCCTTAATTCCGATTCCTGTATCCTGGACAGATATTTTTAGATTAATCTGAGGCTGGCCAGTACTTAGATCAGGGGCAATATTCTCAAATTCAGCCTTGACTAAAACCGAACCCTTTTCTGTAAACTTTACGGCATTATTGGCCAGATTAATTATTATCTGCTTGATTCGAACTATATCTCCATACAGGCCGGAGGGCATGTAATCATCCATGTCCATAATAAGCTCCAGATTTTTATCTCCGATTCTGGTGCTTACCATAGTGTAGATTTCATCCAGCATAATCATAGGATTATAGGTATCAGGAATTATCTCCATTTTACCTGCTTCGATTTTAGAATAGTCCAGAATGTCATTTACAATGGCAACTAACAGCTTTCCGGCATTAACTATCTGATTAATATAACCCTTAACCTCCGGACTCATATCCTTTCTCTGAGCCAACTGAGCCATACCCAGCACAGCATTCATGGGTGTACGTATCTCATGACTCATGTTGGCCAAAAAGTCTGCCTTGGCCTTGGCTGCCTCCATAGCCTGTCTGTTGAGTTCCATTGAATTAAAACTGTCTGCGGCCAGATCCGAAATAAAGCCGGCCAGTTTGTAAATAAATGCTGCTCCTCGTTCAATAGCTGCCATGGGAATTATCTGAACCAGGTTTCTGGCCTCCAAAAACTCATTCTCATCAAGTCCCAGCTCCAGTGCATTTTTCTTAACCAGCTCTTCATCCACCTTATATGCAAGGACCTGACCGCCCCCAATAAAGCCAATAAGTTCATCATCCAGTACGATGGGAGCCACATAATTTAACAGTCCAACAGGACATGTATAAATCACACTTTCCTTTTTCTCCATCGCCTCCCTGGCTGCCTGAAGTCCGCACTGAGAGCATCTCTTTTTTCCCAAAGTGCTGGAATAGCAATAATCTGAGCAGAAGGGTGAATATTTCGAGAGCTCAGTAATAGGAACTCCATACTCATCGCATATCAGTCCCGACATTCTCACAAGCATTGAATAGGAATCCTGCAGAGACTGTAATCTTTTCTTGTGAACAAGCTTTTCTAACGTAATCCTGTCACTATTAATTTTTTCTATTATTTCTTTTGATCTGTTGATATTTTCAACTGCCATAGTTTATTCTCCCAATACAAATACAAGTGCCCTAAGTCTTATAATTCCTTTTCTATGGCCTTTAACAGCTTTTCTCTCTCAACCGGCTTTAACAGATATCCCTGGGGATTCATGGCCAAAACCTTTCTGATTCTGTCTGCATCTGTAACACCTGTCATAAAAAATACCGGCAGATGCGCTGTTTTAACATTTTTCCGAATCTGGCTTAATACCTGAGAACCATCCATAGCAGGCATTTCATAATCAAGCAATATCAGGTCCGTTTCCCTGGACTCTAAAAACTTCAGCGCAACCAGACCGCTGGGAGCACAGGCAACCTCATACTTTTCATCCAGATACAGCTTTATCGTCTTAAGCATTGTTACATCATCATCAATGACCAGAATTTTCTTCTTGCTGTGCTGAGCCAGCTGAACCTCTTTGACCTTGTCAGCCCTTTCCTGAGCTTCCTTCTCAAGAAGTTCCTTCTGTTCTTCAATTTCCTTAAGCATATTTAAAATAGCAGCTCTGATATTGCTTATGGTGGCAGGACGTACTATCTCAAGCTTAGGCATGGTCATACCCGTCTTGGAAAAAGCTTCCAAATCAGCTTTATCACCTATCAGAACAAAGGGCACAGAAGCCTTTTCCAGCGCTGTCCTGTATCCCATTACTCTTACGATGCTGTCTCTGCTTTCTCCCCTTGCACAATATACAAATACATCCGGATTGTAGAGATTCAGATGAAGCTTTACATCATCATACCTGTCGGAGGTAGTCATGCACTGGAAGAAGTCTCCGGTCTGGTTGAAAAAATCATCAATCATTATTCTGTTATCACCGCCAAGTAATATTTTCTTCATAATCAATACCTTTCTGTAGTCTCAAGCTTCTTACAGCTTCATGGTCAGACCAATCCGACCCTTCTTTTCATCAACACTAATTACCTTAACATCAACTATATCCCCCACAGATACAGCCTCCAAAGGATGCTTAATATATCTCTCGCACAGCTGGGATATATGCACCAGTCCATCCTGGTGAACTCCAATATCTACAAAGGCGCCAAAGTCAATTACATTTCTGACAGTGCCCTTTAATATCATACCCTCCTTAAGGTCCTTAAGTTCCAGTACATCACTTTTTAGTATAGGCTTTGGCATATCCTCTCTGGGATCTCTTCCGGGCTTTTCCAGTTCCTTGATAATATCCTCGAGAGTCATGACTCCCACTTCCAGCTCAGAAGCCTTTTTCTTAATATCACCCACCTTGGAGGAAATACCTGCAAATCCACCTATTCCCAGATCTTTTGCAGATAACCCCAAACTCTCCAGCAGGGTTAGTGTTGTCTGGTAGCTTTCCGGATGAACCGCGGTAGCATCCAGTGGATTCCTGCCTCCACGAATTCTCAAAAAGCCTGCACACTGTTCAAAAGCCTTTGGTCCCAGCTTTGGAACCTTCTTAAGCTCGGCTCTGGAGCCAAAGCTTCCATTACTTTCCCTATATTCAACAATATTTTTAGCAATGGTCTTATTAATTCCTGAAACATATTCCAAAAGAGATGCAGATGCTGTATTCAGGTCAACACCAACCCTGTTAACACAGTCCTCAACCACAGCGCCCAGGGCCTCGCTCAGTTTTTTCTGGTTCATATCATGCTGATACTGTCCTACACCAATAGCCTTTGGATCAATCTTGACAAGCTCTGCCAGAGGATCCTGAAGTCTTCGAGCCATGGAGGTAGCACTTCTTTGTCCCACATCAAACTCTGGAAACTCTTCTGTTGCCAGCTTGCTGGCAGAATATACACTGGCTCCTGCTTCATTAACAATTATATATTCCACCTTGGCAGGAAGTTCCTTAAGCATATCCACAATAATCTGCTCCGACTCGCGGCTGGCTGTACCATTACCCAGCGAGATAAGACTGATATTGTATTTTTCAATAAGCTTTTTAACAACTGCCACTCCTTCCTTCACCTTGTTCTGAGGTGGAGTGGGATATATTACAGCTGTATCAAGGACTTTTCCTGTCGCATCAACTACTGCCAGCTTGCAGCCTGTTCTAAAGGCCGGATCCCATCCCAGGACGCATCTGCCTGCAATAGGGGGCTGTAACAGAAGCTGCGTCAGGTTTTTCCCAAATACCTTAATCGCCCCGTCTTCTGCCATTTCTGTCAGTTCGCTACGAAGTTCGTTTTCAATGGAGGGAGCAATTAGTCTGTCATAGGCATCCTCAATTGCTTCCTTGATAACCGGCGTCGTATACTTATTTTCCCTTGCAATTACTTTTTTCTCCAGATATCTGATTATCTCCTCTTTTGGAGCCTCGAGAGTTATCTTGAGAATCTTTTCCTTCTCGCCTCTGTTCAGTGCCAGAACCCTGTGGCCTGGAAGCTTTTCTATGCTTTCACTAAAATCATAGTACATTTCAAACACAGACTCTGCGTTCTCATCCTTGGCTTTGGAGACAATCAGGCCCTTCTTTCTGGTGAGCTCACGAATCCTGGTTCTATAATCTGCATCATCAGATATATTTTCAGCAATAATATCTCTGGCTCCCTGGAGAGCTTCTTTGGCTGAATTAATTCCCTTATCCTGATTAATATATTTCGCCGCCTCACCTTCAAGAGCTGTATCTGTCATCTGAAGCATAATTATTGTGGCCAAAGGCTCTAAGCCTGCCTCTTTTGCTATGGTTGCTCTGGTACGTCTCTTAGGCTTATAGGGGCGGTATATATCCTCCACCTGTACCTGAGTTGTAGCCTCTTCAATAGCTTTTTTAAGTTCGTCAGTCAACTGACCCTGTTCTGTGATGGAAGCAATTACTGTAGCCTTTCTGTCCTCAAGATTCCTGAGATAGTTCAGTCTCTCCTCAAGATTTCTCAGTATCTCGTCATTGAGCCCTCCAGTAGCCTCCTTTCTGTATCTTGAAATAAAAGGAACTGTATTCCCCTCATCTAGCAATTTTACTGCTGCCTCAACCTGGGAAACCTTTACCCCCAGTTCCTCAGCCAGTTTTCTTTCAATATTCATTCCTATCCTCCAGAGTTATTCTGCATTTACTCATATTATACAGCAGATATGTCGTTTTTACCACGACGAGTCTAATTTTAGCGATTTAATTTTCCTTGACTTATCCGCAAAAAAGTTTTACCCTATGTGTATCTAATAATTATTCTTTGGTATTCTAATGTTCACAAGATTATTGTCACGTTACACCCTGGTCAAATTAAATATTGCTGTATTGATTTTTATTTTCCTGTTACTGGTTTCAAGGCTTATTCCCACCCCTGACTATTCTAAGTTCGAATCAAAGACTGTCACTGTAACAGGCACTGTCAGCTCCATGGAGGAAAAGAGCAACGGCTTTGGGCAATCCCAGTTAATAATCGGATTAAAAAAGGCTAATGTCTCCTGCCAGCAGTTGAGGGAATCTGTAAAGGGGGTACTTTTGGAATTTGATGCTTCTCTTTTAGAATCCCGGGAAATAAAAATGGGTGAACGGATTAATGTTTCGGGCCAGGCGCAAAATTTTTCCAAAGCCTCAAATATTGGGGAATTTGATTCCTTCCAGTACTATCTAAGCCTTGGCTACTGCTTTAGAATTCGCAAATGCAGACTTGTTGCCCACAGTGTTCACCATGACATGACAGGACAGTTTCTGTTTGAATCAAGATCTGCTCTGTCCAAAATCATAGATGTTGTCTGCAAAGAAGATTCCGGTATCATGCATGCCATGCTATTAGGTGATAAGAGCAAGCTTACTCCCCAGCAAAAAGAAATATTTAAAGATGGGGGCATAGGACATGTCCTGGCCATTTCAGGTCTCCATATTTCCTTTCTGGGTATTGGAATTTATAGTTTCTTAAAGAAGTTTCTTGCTCCGAAATTCTGGTTTATTGCTGCTCTTTTGTCAGGTGTAGTCATGATAATGTACGGAATTATGACCGGAGGCAGTCCCTCGGCCATTCGTTCCATAGTTATGTTTGTGTTACATCTCCTGTCTGATTCTATAGGTCGGACCTACGAAAGACTTACCGCCCTGTCCATAGCAGCAGTAACACTGTGTCTTTTTGAACCAAGACTGATTTTTCAGACCGGCTTTTTATTATCCTTTGGGGCAATTCTTGGAATCGAGCTTATATACCCTGCCCTCATGGATTTATCAGGATACTACCCTGGCAGCTGCACCAGCAATTTGGAAGCCCTGCTTCAGGGTATGTTTATTTCCCTGTCTGTATCCATCATGACCTTTCCAGTTCTAATATCCTCCTACTATCAGTTTCCAGTCTATTCCTTTCTGCTCAATATAGTGGTGGTTCCCATGATGGGACTTCTTATGACCTCTGGAATTGTAGCCTGCATTTTAGGATGCATCGGCCTAATCTTTTTGTCAGGAATCGCCTTTTTCCCAGGCCATCTGTGTATAAAAATATGCACCCTGCTTTGCAGCCTTTCTCTAAAATTACCTGGAAGCGTCTGGATTACCGGCAAACCTCAGTGGTGGCAGGTAGCCATCTATTACGGACTGGTTCTGGCACTACTTCTTATGATTCATCACGACTGTGTTACTAAAGCCATGGGGCTAGGAATAATGCTTGTTGCTGCACTGGTAGTATCCAGAGCCTATACTTTTTCCCCTACTCTTTACATGCTAAATGCAGGCCAGGGAGACGCCATTATTATCAGAGACAATTACCACCACACCCTTCTGATTGATGGGGGCAGCTCAGACAAAAAGAAGCTGTCCCAGTATGTTCTGCTTCCAGCCCTGAAAGCTATGGATATCGATACGGTAGATGCCATTATCTTCTCTCACACTGACAATGACCACATAAGCGGAAGCCTTGAACTACTGGAAGATAGCGATGCATCCCCAATAAGAATAAAAAGAGTCATCCTCCCACCCGCCTGGGCATCTGTAGGCAGTCAGGGCTTCGAAAAAATAAGAAATGCCTGCCAGTCTGGCCATATTCCTGTCAGCACAATGGTAATGGGAGATTCCTTTCAGCTGGGTAGAATAAAAGCCCGGGCCCTATGGCCGGACTTTCAGCACAAATCAGATGACATTAATGGCAACTGCCTTGTATTAAAAATGGATATGGGATTTTCAGTTTTGCTAACCGGCGATCTGGACGGATCCGCCGAAGAAACTTTTGTCAGGCAGAATGCCCTTATGAAAAACAATTTGCATGCTGATGTTCTTAAAATCGGTCATCATGGAAGCAAGGTATCCTCCCAGGACGCCCTGCTTAGAGCCTGTGTGCCAGGGCTTGCCCTTATTTCCGTGGGGAAAAACAGCTACGGGCATCCAAGTCCTCAGACCATCAGCCGAATCCTGGACTCTGCCCCAGGGATACATATATTTAGAACCGACCAATCGGGGCAGATATCCTTTAATGGCAGGAAAATCACCTCCTACTTTCCCACTATCTCTTCAGAATCCAGAACAATGGTAAATGGACCATCATTATGAATACTCACCTTCATATCTGCTCCGAATTCTCCCTGCTTTACGCCAAAGCCCTTTTGGGCACAGTAATTAATCATATGCTCATACAGGACCTTTGAGGGTTCAGGTTTTCCTGCCTTGATAAAGCTTGGTCGATTGCCCTTTTTACAATCTGCATACAGTGTGAACTGGGATATTAACAAGAGTTCTCCCTGCACATCCGACAGGGAGAGATTAGTCTTGCCATTGTCGTCTGCAAATATTCTAAGTCCCATCATTTTATCACTAAGCTTTTCCACCACAGCTTCTGTATCAGAATCTGAAATACCTACCAGCACTACAAAGCCCTGATTTATTTCTCTTTTATTCATGCCCTCAATTTCCACAGCCCCATAGGTTACTCTCTGAATTACAAGTCTCATATCTCTATCCTCTACAGTATTCCCTTTCTGTTGACACCCGGCAGATCATAGAAGAGCTTTCCCTCTTCAACAATATTAAATTTACCATCCACCAGATCAATAATATTAACCGAACAGTTTTTTTGAATACTGTCCGTCCAGAATGTTTCTATAGGTCTTGGTTCAATGTTTCTTATTAGACACCTTATCATTGCTCCATGGCCTGTAATTAAAATAGTATTATACTTTTTTTCAATGGGTAGTATCACTTCCTTTAGAAATTCCCCAGTCCGTTTTATCACATCTTCAAAGTTCTCTCCCTTTGGGGTAGACTTATAAAGATGGGGCTTGTTTAACAGCACATTAGCCGGATGATTCTCATCCCCATAGATATCCGGAAGCAGGTCTCCCTCGCTTTCGCCAAAATTCATCTCAGTCAGCCTGTCGTCAGTAACTATTTCTATATTTTCATTTCCAACAATGCACTGAGCCGTCTGAACCGCCCTAATCAGGGGACTTGAAAAAACAGCATCAAACTTCACATCTTTTAACCCTTCTGCCGTTATTTTTCCCAATTCCAGTCCATACTCATTCAGGGGGATATCCGTTCTTCCCTGTAGTCTTTTTTCCTTATTCCAGGGTGTCTCTCCATGTCTAATCAGATATATTCTCATATGGTCACTCTTCTTTCGCGTATTCATCACAACCAAGGTGATATTATATCCCCAATCTGTATTTTCTGTCACCCTTTTCTCATAGGTCTTAACAAAAGGATTCGAGAATTTTTTATCACTTTTTTCTTTTTTCTTGGATTTTACTATAAATTAATTATTTCAGAGTTCGATATAAAGTACACAGGTGGCCACCTAAATTTTGCATAGAGCAAGGAAGCGAATTGTAACAAAAATAATATCCACGAAAGGCAAACTCTATGAAAATTGATTCTTCAAATATTAATATGCAGTCAAAGAGAAGCTATTACAGCTTTGACTTTAAGCAGCAAAAAACCATAACGATGTCCAAAGCAAAGGCAGACAGGCTAACTTTGGATTCTGAAAAATCCTATGTAGAACAATTGGATGACTATGAGCGTCAGCAGAAGCGCGAAAGTGAAAAGGAAGCTGCACAAAACCTTAGAAATTCACTAAATCAGATGCTGGGCTACAACAAAACTGCTGGCAATGTCTATGCCACCTCCAACGAACGGACTATTGTATCAGATGAAGATGCCATGATGATTTCCTTGCTAAAGAGGATTCTTGAGGCCCTGGGAACAAAACGTAATAAATCCCTGGATGATCTGGTTAAAC
>DCIJ01000031.1 GCA_002315945.1 Lachnospiraceae bacterium UBA1729
GATATGGATATTCCTGAGGCAATGATCGCTACACGTCAGAGAGAGATGATTAACGATTTCGCACAGAGAATGAGCATGCAGGGATTAAGCATGGAGCAGTACTATCAGTTCACTGGAGCAACAGAGGCTCAGATGCTTGAGGAAGTTAAGCCTCAGGCTGAAAAGGCTATCAAGGCTCGTCTCGTATTAGAGCAGGTTGCAGCTGAAGAAAAATTCGAGATTTCAGATGATGACTTCGAAGAAGAAATGAAGAAATTAGCTGAAATGTATGGAATGGAAGTTGAAAAGGTTAAAGAGACTCTTGGCAACAACCAGAAGGCTATTGATCAGATCAAGGCTGATATGAAGGTTGACAAGGCTCGTGACTTCATTGTTGAGAACGCTAAAGAAGCTAAATAATTAAGTTTAGAGGATAAAGAATATGAGTTTAGTACCTTATGTCATTGAACAGACCAGCAGGGGTGAGAGAAGTTACGACATTTATTCAAGACTGCTTAAGGACCGCATTATCTTCTTAGGGGAAGAGGTTAATGATGTGACTGCAAGCATTGTGATTGCGCAGTTGCTGTTCCTTGAGGCTGAGGACCCAGAGAAGGATATTCAGTTGTATATCAATTCTCCAGGCGGATCAGTTACAGCAGGCATGGGAATCTATGATACCATGCAGTATATCAAGTGCGACGTGGCTACTATCTGTGTAGGTATGGCAGCAAGCATGGGTGCTTTCCTGCTGGCAGGTGGAACCAAGGGCAAGAGAAGTGCTCTTCCCAATGCCGAGATAATGATTCATCAGCCTCTCGGTGGTGCACAGGGTCAGGCAACCGAGATTGAAATCGCTGCTAAGCATATGCAGCGCACAAAAGAAAAACTTCATACTATTCTGGCGCAGAACACAGGTAAGACCTATGAGCAGATTTGTCAGGACACAGAACGTGACAACTGGAAGAGCGCGGCAGAAGCAATGGAGTATGGACTTATTGATAAGGTTATCTCTGGAAGAGAAGCTGACAAGTAAGTATCAGGATTAATATGTAGCATAAGGTCGCACGCATGACGAGCGGCCTTGTGGTTTTTAAAGGAGAAATATAGATGGCAATGAAAAGATGCTCATTTTGTGGCAGACCCGAGAATCAGGTTCGACTGGTAGCTGGTCCTGACAATCTCTATATCTGTAACGAATGTATAGAAGCATGCTCCTTCATTTTGGATGAGATGGATGAGAAGGATGAAGATGGCAAGACCTCCATTAATGAAGACATCAATCTTTTGACTCCTGTTGAAATCAAGAATTTCCTGGATGAATATGTAATCGGTCAGGAAGAAGCCAAGAAGATTCTTTCAGTAGCGGTATATAACCACTACAAGAGAGTGCTTACTATTGATGATGATTCTGATGGAGTTGAACTTCAAAAAAGTAATATTCTGATGATTGGACCAACCGGTTCGGGCAAGACCTATCTGGCTCAGACGCTGGCCAAGATAATCAATGTACCATTTGCCATTGCAGATGCCACAACTCTGACTGAGGCTGGTTATGTAGGTGAGGATGTTGAGAATATACTTTTGAAGCTTATCCAGGCTGCAGACTATGATATTGAAAAGGCTCAGTACGGAATCATTTACATTGATGAAATAGATAAAATCACAAAGAAAAGTGAGAACGTATCCATAACCAGAGATGTGTCTGGTGAAGGTGTTCAGCAGGCGTTACTTAAGCTGATTGAGGGCACAGTTGCTAATGTACCACCTCAGGGCGGAAGAAAGCATCCCATGCAGGAGCTGATTCCAATTGATACTACAAATATTCTCTTTATTTGTGGTGGAGCTTTTGATGGTCTGGACAAGATTGTAGAGCAGAGACTTAATAGAAAAATAATCGGCTTTAATGCAAAGCTTATTGATTCCAGCAGCAAGGAAATAGGTGAGGTTCTGGCAGAGGTTGTACCTCAGGATTTGGTGAAGTTTGGACTTATTCCTGAATTTGTTGGACGTGTGCCTATCAATGTATCCCTGGAGGGACTTGATAAGGAGGCACTGGTCAGAATATTATCTGAACCAAAGAATGCACTTGTAAAGCAGTATAAAAAGCTCTTATCCTTCGATGATGTAGAGCTGGAGTTTGAGGGTGACGCCCTTGAAGCAATTGCTGAAAAGGCTTTGGAGAGAAAGACTGGAGCCAGAGGACTTCGTTCCATTATGGAAAAGGCCCTTATGGATGTTATGTATCAGATTCCATCCAACTCTGAGATTGAAAAGTGCATTGTTACAAAAGATGTTATTGATGAAGGCTGTGATCCTGTTCTTGAAAAGAGGCAGGTTGTAGAAAAAGCCTCTAAGCGCAAAGGTGCATAAAAACTAAAGCCAACTATAAGTTGGCTTTTTGTTGTTTACCACAAGGACACTCGCGAAGCGTGTGGCGTTAGGAAGATGTTATGAAAAAAATACAGCATATGCCAGCAGTGGCCTTAAGAGGCCTTACTGTATTACCAGGAGTGGTGCTCCACTTCGATATTAGTCGTGAAAAATCAAAGCTTGCCTGCAATCAGGCCATGAAGGGCAAGAAGAACTATATCTTTCTGGTGGCTCAAAAGGATATTAATATTACTGATCCTGACAGGGATGATTTGTTTGATATTGGATGTATCGCAAAAATCAGACAGCTAATTAAGCTTCCAGGGGGCAACATGAGGGTCCTGGTAGAGGGACTGGACAGAGCCAGACTGGAGGATATGTCTGTTGAAGAGGGATATATTCAGGCTGCAATCAGACCATTGGAAAATCAGGATTCAGTAGCTGTCATTGTAAATAATAATGACGATAGAGAACCTCTCAGTGAAGAACTGTCTCAGGAGGTCTCAGGTATTGTGGGAGAGGCTGAGCTTAGACAGCTCAAAGAGCTGTTCAAAGAGTACGCGGCCTATTTTCCAAGAGTGGCCAAGACCTTCGTGGCCAGATGTGACACAATGATGGATCTGTCCAAGCTGATTGATGAGATAACGGGTAATATTCCCCTGGGCTTTGAGTTAAAGCAGAGAGTTCTTGAGGGTGAAGATGTCAGCGAAAGATTTGTAGTGCTCATTCAGATTCTTGAGCGTGAAATTCAGATAGCCAGAGTAAGAAGCGAGTTAAGCAAGGGACTACAGACCAGGGTTGATAAACATCAGAAGGAATATATCCTGAGAGAACAGCTTCAGTTTATCAGGGAAGAGCTGGGAGAGGAAAATGTCCAGACAGAGGCTGAAGAGTTAGAAGAAAAACTTAATAATATAAAGTGTTCTGACGAGGTTAGGGAAAAAATAGCCAAGGAGATAAAACGCTTCAAAAATATGTCCACCCATTCCGGGGAAGTGGCCATGGAAAGAAGCTATATCGAAACACTCCTTGAGATGCCCTGGGACAACAGAAGTAAAGACAGAAATAATATCAAAACTGCTGAACGAATTCTTGACAGAGACCACTATGGACTGGACAAGGTCAAGGAAAGAATACTTGAAACCCTGGCTGTCAGAGTCCTGAAGGAAAAATCAAAGACTAATGAGAGCTCTGCACCAATCCTGTGTCTTGTGGGACCACCTGGAACCGGCAAGACATCAATAGCCAGAAGCGTTGCCGAGTCTCTTAATAAAAAGTATGTGCGTATTTCTCTGGGAGGCGTTCGTGATGAGGCTGAAATCAGGGGACATAGAAGAACCTATATTGGATCCATGCCAGGTAGAATCGCTCAGGGACTGCGCCAGGCGGGTGTGAAGAATCCACTGATGCTTTTAGATGAGATAGATAAGGCTGGCACAGATGCAAGAGGTGATACATCCTCAGCGCTCTTAGAGGTGCTGGATGGGGAACAGAATGTTTCCTTCAGAGATCATTATATAGAGATCCCACTGGATCTGTCGGAGGTACTGTTTATTGCCACTGCCAATGACGCTCAGGCAATTCCAGGACCCTTAAGGGACAGAATGGAGCTAATCGAGGTAACCAGCTATACAGCTAATGAGAAGCTGCATATAGCTGAAAGGCATCTTTTTGCAAAACAGTTAGAAAAGAATGGCCTCGGGAAAAAAGAGCTGAAGATTACCAGCGCTGCCATGAAAAAAGTGATTGAAGGCTACACCAGAGAGGCTGGTGTTAGAGGACTGGAGAGAAATATTGGCAAAATATGCCGAAAGGCTGCCAGACTGAAGTTAGAATGTAAGGATGGCAATTCATTTTCAGTTAAGGTCACTCCTGATAATCTGGAGGAGTATCTTGGAAAAATAAAATACCGACCAGATAAGAAGAATGAAGAGGATATGGTGGGTATTGTTCGTGGACTGGCCTGGACAAGTGTTGGCGGCGATACACTGGAAATTGAAGTTAACATAATGCCGGGAAAAGGCTCAATCTCTCTTACAGGACAGATGGGTGATGTTATGAAGGAATCAGCCCAGACTGGAATAAGCTATATCAGAAGTGTGGCTGATAAATATAAGATTTCAAAAACTGCCTTTTCCAAACAGGATGTGCACATTCATATTCCTGAGGGAGCAGTACCAAAGGATGGACCCAGTGCAGGAATTACCATGGCTACAGCTGTCCTGTCGGCACTTACGGGCAGAGCAGTCAAGGCTAATCTGGCTATGACTGGAGAGATTACACTTCGAGGAAGGGTGCTTCCCATAGGAGGACTTAAGGAAAAGCTCCTGGCAGCCAAGACGGCTGGAATTACCCAGATACTGATTCCTGAGGATAATCTGAAGGACCTGGAAGAAATATCCGAGGAGATACTGGAGGGGCTTGATATTACTGGTGTAAAAAGCATGGAAGAGGTAATAGAAAGAGCCTTTGCCTAAATGAGGAAAATACTGTGAAGATAAAAAGTGTTGAACTGGAAACTGTATGCGGCATAACCAGTAAGCTTCCTGACAATGTATTGCCAGAGGTTGCTTTTGCCGGCAAAAGTAATGTGGGTAAATCATCCCTGATTAACGGACTGATGAACAGGAAGAATCTTGCCAGAACTTCTGCATCACCGGGCAAGACCCAGACAATTAATTTTTATAATATCAACAAAGAACTGTACTTCGTTGACCTGCCTGGTTACGGATACGCCAAGGTATCCAAGACTGAAAAAGAAAAATGGGGAAAGATGATTGAAAACTACCTTAAGAAAAGCAGACAGCTTAGAACCGTTTTTCTGTTGATTGATATCCGTCATGAGCCTGGAGCCAATGATATACAGATGTACAACTGGGTATGTGCCAATGGCTTTGAGCCTGTAATTATTGCCACCAAGCTGGACAAGATAAAAAGAAGCCAGGTTGATAAGCAAAAGAAGTTAATCAGAACAACTCTGTGTGCAAAAAAGAACACCATAATAATTCCTTTTTCTGCAGAAACGAAACAGGGCAGAGAGGAAATCTACGAATTGCTGGACAAAATTATTAATCCTGAAGCTGCAATTGAAAGCCCTGAGGCTGTAATGGAAACTCCTGAAGCATAACGTGTACAATATAGCAAAAGTTTGCTATAATTAAGCTGTATGTAGACAGGTAGTTTACATAAAGTAAAGGAGACAAAGAACAGATGGCAAAGGCTTCAGGAAAGAATACAGGAGCAAGAAATACTAAGTCGAGAGGCTCATCCAGGACAGGTACTTCCAGCAGGAGAACATCATCCTCCAAGTCAGGAAGAAGCCGCAGAATGACCGAACAGGATTATGCTCGAGAGCGTAGAGAAGCAAGACATAGAAGAAGAGTCAGAAGTACGGCCCTGTGCTGGCTGCTTCTGGTGGTAATGATTGTAATGGCTGTAATAGGTATTATCTTTGCAGGCCATAAGATTTCAGATCTGGTTGCTAAAAAGAATGCCGAAAAGGCTGAAGCTCAACGCATAGAGCAGCAAAAAGCTGCAGAAGAACAGGCTGCACTGGAAGAGGCAGAAGCGTCAGCCAAGGAAGAAGCTGAAGAGGAAGAGGCCCCGGAAGAATATACTGAAGAAGATCTGTTAAGCGATATGATTGAAGCCTGCATAGATGAGATGAGCTTCGAAGATAAAGCGGCCGGGTTGTTTCTAACTACCCCCGAAGTGCTGACTGGTGTGGGACAGGCTATTCAGGCAGGCGACTCAACAGCAGAGGCTCTGGGACTGATTCCTGTAGGTGGTATGGTTTACCATAGCTCCAATATTGAAAATGAAAATCAGTTTGCCACAATGCTTACTGATACAATTGATAAAAGCAAATATCCACTGTTTTTAGTATTTAATGATACCAGTGATTTAATTAATGCAGGTGCTATCACCGAATATGGTGTCAATATGGACTTTGGCGGTCATGCAGAAACTGCCGGAGAAAAAATAGAAGCAAAAGCTCTTCCTGAGGGAACAGGAGATGGTCTTTCAATAGCAGTAATTGATGGTTCTGCACAGGATTGTGCCGACTCCATGATTAGTGCGTGGAAATCAGGCTGTGATATGTTCTATGTAATTAAGGACATGGACAGCGCATTCAAGGGCTTCCTGAAGGCTGTTGAGTCGGACGAAGAGCTTAAGGCCAAGGTCAGGGATTCCCTGGAAAAAATATACAGAATAAAATACTCAAACAGAGTAGGAGAATAGTTATGAAAGAATACGCCCAGTTATACTGGGCCTTTCTGCGTATTGGGGGGTTAACCTTCGGTGGTGGATTGGCTATGCTGCCCATGCTGAAGCATGAGCTGGTACAAAAAAAGAAGTGGTTAACAGAGGAAGAACTGGTGGACTGCTATGCAATAGGACAGTGTACACCTGGAATTATTGCTGTTAATACAGCTACATATGTAGGCTACAAGCGCAAGAGGGTGATGGGAGGAATAATATCCACTCTGGGAATGATTACACCTTCCCTTGTAATTATCACACTGGTGGCAGTGTGCCTTCAGGCCTTTATTGAGAATGTATATGTTCAGCATGCAATCATGGGTATCAGAGGGGTGGTTTGTGCCCTTATGATAAATACAGTACTGACTCTGGCTAAAAAGAATCTTAAGAATGCTTTTTGCTATGTGATTGCAGCAATTGCATTTATTGCAGCTCATTTTTGCGGAGTAAAAACAATTTTAATCGTTCTGGCGGCTACTGCCGTTGGAATAGTATGGGAACTGAAGGGGGATAAGAAATGATTCAGATTGCTTTTTCCCTCTTTTGGGAGTTCTTTAAAATTGGTTTGTTCGCAGTTGGTGGAGGCCCGGCCACATTACCCTATCTGATGGAGCTGACCAGAAAATTTGACTGGTATACCATGGAAGAACTGACCACCATGATAGCCGTTAGTGAGTCTACACCAGGGCCTTTAGGATTAAATATGTCCACCTATGCGGGCTTTGAAACACTGGGATTGTTCGGAGGCGTGGTTAGTACCCTGGGACTGGTTGTTCCCAGCGTAATTGTAATCTGTGTTATAGCCAAGTTTTTGGACAATTTTAATGAGAATCGATTTGTCAAAGCTGCCTTTAATGCAATCAGACCTGCTGTATGCGCAATTATTGCAGCCAGTGTATATCAGGTATGTAAGGTGTCCCTGTTTTCTTCGGAAGCAACAGGCTATACCCCTTATATTAAGACAATAATTCTGTGCATAGTAGTCTTTGCGCTGTTACAGGTAAAAAGACTTCAAAAGATACATCCTGCCTGGTGGCTTTTAGCAGCTGCAGTTGTGGGAGTGATATTTAAATTCTGATATATAGATTCTTATATGGGAGAAGTAATGCAGATAAATCCTAGAAATCTTGTCCTGACAACACTTGAACATATTGAAAAAGATGATGCCTATAGTAATATGGCAATTAAAGAGGCCCTGGACGGGCATCCGGATATGGATGCCAGAGACAAGGCCTTATTTAAGCGCCTGACAGAGGGCTGTGTTGAGAGACAGATAGAGTTAGATTATATAATTGGACTAAATTCAAAGGTCAAATTTAATAAGATAAAGTCTGTTATTAAATATATTCTCCGTATGGGAATCTACCAGATATTATATATGGACGCCATTCCTGATTCGGCGGCCTGCAATGAGTGCGTAAAACTGGCTTCAAAGCGCGGACTGGGTAATTTAAAAGGCTTTGTCAATGGTATACTTCGTTCTGTTACAAGACAGAAGGGGACTGGAATACCATATCCAGACAAAGAAAACGCGCGTTTGGATTATCTTTCTGTTAAATATTCTTTCCCACAGTGGATAATTTCAATGTGGGATAAGAATCTGGGTGAAGATTTGACAGAGAAGCTGTTGGAATCCTATCTAAATACAAGGAAGGTCAGTGTCAGAGTCACTGGCAGTGGAATGGAAAGAATCAGGGACAATGCTGATTTTGTAAATACAGATTTGCTCCCAATGGCCTATGAAGGTGCTTCTGGTGTGGTGGTAAGCTCCAGTGAAGAATTCAAAGAGGGATTAGTTACCATTCAGGATATTTCTTCCATGCTGGCTGTATTGTGCGCCGGGATTCACAGTGGTGACACTGTGCTTGATGTCTGTGCGGCGCCTGGAGGCAAGACCATATTTGCAGCTGAGCTGGCAGGTAATGAGGGCCGTGTAATGGGCTTCGATATTTCTGAAAAGAAAATACCTGTTATGAATGCAGGGAAATCCAGAATGCATGCCGACAATGTGAAATTTGCAGTAGGAGATGCCACAAGGATAAATGAAAATTTAATTGAAAAGGGTGACGTGGTAATATGCGATGTGCCCTGTTCAGGACTGGGAGTAATAGGTAAAAAAAGAGATATAAAGTATAAGGCCAGCCCGGATAGAATAAAGGATCTGGTTCCTGTTCAAAGTAAAATACTTGATACAGCCTGCCAATATGTAAAACCAGGGGGAGTGCTTTTGTATTCTACATGCACTATTGTGCCTGAGGAAAATGAACTGCAGGTTAAGAACTTTTTAAAGAATCATCCTGAGTTTGAAACAGACTGTCTCACTGAATTTGTTCCTGACAAGCTTAAATCACGATTACAGAAAAATGGAGTTGATTTTGGGCCTGACTCATATGAATTACAGCTGTTGCCTGTATATGGGGACATGGATGGGTTCTATATGGCAAGACTTAAGAAGAAAAAAGGCAATGATGATAGATATAAAATCCCTGACAATCGATGAATTAACCGAATATTTGCTGACCATAGGCGAGAAGAAGTTTCGAGCAGGTCAGATCTATGAATGGCTTCACAGGCGCAAGATTACCGACTTTGAAGAGATGACAAATCTGTCAAAGGATTTGCGTAACAAACTTAAGGAAAACTGTATTCTTACAACACTTTCCACAATCACGGTTCAGGAGTCCAGACTGGATGGAACCAGAAAGTATCTGTTTGGATTAGATGATGGCAATGCTGTTGAAAGTGTTTTTATGAGATACCATCATGGAAACAGTGTGTGCGTGTCCTCTCAGGTAGGATGCAGAATGGGATGTAAGTTCTGTGCCTCTACCCTTGACGGGCTGGAAAGAAATCTGACCAGTGCAGAGATACTGGATCAGGTCTATTCCATCGAGAGGGACACGGGAGAGCGAGTATCCAATCTGGTTATTATGGGAACGGGAGAACCCATGGATAACTACGATAATGTAATTAAATTTGTGAAAATATTATCCAGTGAAAATGGATTAAATATCAGCAGGAGAAATATTACTATTTCTACCTGCGGAATCGTTCCGGGAATTATGAAGCTGGCAGAAGAGAATATGCCGGTGACGCTGGCACTGTCCCTGCATTCAACCACTGATGAAAAACGCAAGTTATTAATGCCAATTGCCTACAAATATTCTCTGGAGGAAGTGATTCCAGCCTGCAAATATTATTTTGAGAAGACTGGTAGAAGAGTAACCTTTGAATATGCGCTGGTGGAAGGGGTTAATGACAGATTTGAGGATGCAGATGAACTGAGTGTTATTGCAAATGCTGTTGAAGCCCATGTAAATCTCATTCCGGTTAATCCGATTAAGGAGAGGGATTTTAAGTCCACAGGAGCCAACGCAGTAAGAGCTTTTCAGGCAAGACTTGAAAAGAAAAAAGTGGCGGCAACAGTACGAAGAGAAATGGGAAGAGATATAGATGGGGCCTGCGGTCAGTTAAGAAGAAAAATGCGAGATTCCCAGTAGCAAAGCTGGGGTCATACCCAGTAGCAAAGGTGGGCTCGTTTTTTTGACCATATGCAGTGGAATATGTTATATTATATGAGTTAATTTGTCGATTAATAAGGGGACAATTGTAATGAATGTTTTTTCTAAGACCGATATTGGTCAGAAGAGAAAAGTTAATCAGGATTACGTGTATGAATGTGCCGATAGAATTGGCAATCTTCCTAACCTTTTTATAGTTGCTGATGGCATGGGGGGACATGCTGCCGGAGACTTTGCTTCCAAGTTTACAGTTGAGACCATTGAGGACCATGTAAGGGAATCAACTGATTTGGATGAGGTGGAGGAAATCATTGGAGGAGCTGTTGAAAAGGCTAATGCTTTTTTGCGGGTCAAGGCCAATGAGGATGACAATCTCTATGGCATGGGAACCACAGTTGTGGTAGCCAGCATTCAGGATAACCAATTAAAGGTGGCTAATGTAGGGGACAGCCGTCTTTATATTGTATCAGAGGATGAAATCAGACAGGTGACTGTTGATCACTCTCTGGTTGAGGAGATGGTTCAGAGTGGTGGCCTGGACAGAATTGCTGCCAGAACCCATCCAGACAAGAATATTATTACCCGCGCCATAGGCGCGGCAGATTTTGTTGATATCGACTTTTTTACTGAAGAGGTAAAGGAGGGAGATATCGTGCTCATGTGTTCAGATGGTTTGTCAAACATGATTGAGGATCATGAGCTGCGCAGTATTATCTGCGATGAGGGGTCTTTGTTCGAAAGGGGTAACCGATTAATACATCGGGCTAATGAAAACGGCGGAACAGATAATATCTCTGTACTGCTGATTGATGTTTTTTCGAACTTGAGGGATGAAGAATGATTAAGATTGGAATGGTAATCGGTGGCCGATACGAGATAGTTGAAAAAATCGGAACCGGTGGAATGAGCGATGTCTATAAGGCTAAGGATCATAAGCTGAATCGATTTGTAGCAGTTAAGGTTCTAAAGCAGGAATTTTCAGAGAATGTCAATTTCGTTTCAAAATTCCGTACAGAGGCCCAGGCTACAGCCGGACTTATGCATCCAAATATTGTCAATGTATATGATGTTGGTGACGAGGCTGGCATCTACTATATTGTCATGGAATTAATTGAGGGTATCACTCTTAAAAAATATATAGAGAAGAAGATTCGCCTCTCAGTCAAGGAAGCAATCAGTATTGCCATACAGGTATCCATGGGAATAGAGGCTGCCCATAATAATCATATTATTCATCGTGATATTAAGCCTCAGAATATTATTATTTCCAAGGAGGGCAAGGTAAAGGTTGCGGACTTTGGTATTGCCAAGGCGGCCAGCAGCAATACTATTACATCCAATGTAATGGGTTCAGTACACTATACCTCTCCAGAGCAGGCCAGAGGTGGATTTTCTGATGAAAAAAGTGATATCTACTCACTGGGTGTAACCATATTTGAAATGATTACCGGTCGTGTGCCCTTTACAGGGGAGACTACTGTAGCCATTGCAATCAAACATATTCAGGAGGAAATGCCTTCTCCAAGAGAATTTGTAGAAGATATTCCTATAAGTGTTGAAAAGATAATAATCAAATGTACCAAGAAGAGTCCTGACAGACGTTATCAGAATATGTCATCCCTGATTGAGGATTTAAAGCACAGTCTGATATCTCCTGATGAAGACTTTGTTGATATGACAGATCCTAATGAAATTGGTGGCGTAACCAGAATGGCAGAGCCAAGTCGTGTCAGAAAAAAGAGTCAGGATGAAGAGATAGTTACTCTGAAGGCTCAGAAAAATGATGAGTATTCGCATGAGAGAGCTACAGACAAGCAGAAGAAGAGTAGCAAGGGTAAGGCTCAGAAATCAGCCGGACCCAAGTCTGGAAGCGGTGCTAACGGCAAGAAAAATCCGCCTAAGAAAAGTGCGGGCAAAAAGCCTTCATCAAAAAAGAGCCCTAAGGGCAAGAATTATGATGATGATGACGTAACTACCCCCATGGATGGAATTGTCACTATTTTAGCGGTTGTAGCAGCTGTTATTGTTGGCTGTCTGGTGCTGTTTTCTGTGGCTAAGAAGATGGGCATGCTGGAAGCAACTCCCTTTAGTTTTCTTCAGTCTGAAGAAAAGGGTGAGTCATCAATTAAGGCAGAAATGCCTGATGTGGCAGGAACCTCCGTTGACCGTGCCAGAACAATGCTTTCTGACAAGGGCTTTACTGATGTTGAAATTGAATACGAAGAAAGTGATGAAGTTAGCGCAGGCGTTGTAATAGAAGCTAATATCAAATCCGGAAAGACTATTCCTGTGGATACAGCCATTGTACTTAAGGTAAGTGCTGGAAAGCCTGGTGAAGGAGTTGCAGTGGTTGATGTAATCGGCAAGACCAGTGCAGAGGCTACAGCCATGCTGGAGAAGGCAGGCTTTGTGGTTGCCAAGCAGGAGGTTGTTAGCGAGCATGTGGAAAAGGGCTGTGTAGCAGACCAGACACCTGGACCTAATGAAAAGGCACCCAGAGGTTCAACAATCACTATCAAGATTAGTACAGGTCCCGATGATAACAAGATTGAAATGCCAAACCTGAAGGGCATGTCAGAGATGGATGCAACAGTAATGCTTACCGAGAAGGGCCTTTCAATAGGAAAGAGTGAAGAGGTCAACACAGACGACGCAGCCAACATAGATGTCATCTGCGGTCAGTCAATTGAAGCCGGAACCTGGGTTGATACAGGCACCAGTGTTGATATTCAGATTAATGTGGGACCTGAGGAGGCTACATATACCTTCAATTCAACAGTAGAGGGACCTCAGGTAGAGGATCCAAGCTTTAAATCAGGTACCAGAACTAATGTTATTCTTTCCACACCGGATGGTACCGAGCTGTTTAGAAATGACAATGTTACAAGCTTTCCTATAGCTATTAATGTATCGGGTATCAAGGGAGCTGCCAATGGTCTAATTACCTTCCAGTATCTCTCAAGTGGTGCTGCCACTACAGTAACAGATCCTAATACTGGTGAAGCGGTTACTCAGGAGGGCGTTGCTACTCCCAAGAGCATTCAGAGAGCTGTAAGTTTTACAAAGAATGAATAATTAATGGACGGAAAAATAATTAAGGGAATTGCAGGCTTTTATTATGTGCTGGCTGATGATAATCAGCTGTATACCTGCAAGGCAAAGGGAATATTTAGAAAAGACAAGGAAAAGCCTCTGGTCGGGGATGATGTTGAGATGTCGGTGGTAGATGAAAAGACACTGACAGGAAATGTTGACCGTATCAAAAAGAGACGAAATGAATTGATCAGGCCTGCTGTGGCAAACATAGATCAGGCACTAATTGTCTTTGCACTGCATGCCCCTGAACCCAATTTTGATTTACTGGACAGATTTTTGATAATGATGGAGCAGCAGGGGCTGCCCATCATTATTTGCTTTAATAAACAGGATTTGTCAGAGGATAATCTTGAAGAAAAAATCAAAAATATGTATAAAAACAGCGGTTATCAAATGCTGTTTTTAAGTGCTAAAAGCGCTGATGACTCTGTTGACATGCAGGAGCTTAAGAATATTCTCAGAGGAAGGACAACTGCTCTGGCAGGCCCTTCAGGAGTGGGAAAATCCACGTTAACTAACTATTTGAGTACAGAAGAAATGGTTATGGAGACTGGAGATTTGTCAGAAAAGCTTAACAGGGGCAAGCATACTACCAGACATACTCAGTTAATTAAGCTGGAGAAGGATACTTTCCTCATGGATACTCCGGGCTTTACCTCTCTTCAGATATTTGATATGGATAAGGACGATTTGAGACAGTACTATCCGGAATTTGAAGACTATGAGGGTCAGTGCAGATTCCAGGGATGTAGTCATGTGCATGAGCCTGGATGTGTTGTCAGGGAGGCTATTGGAGAGATTATCAGTCCTGAAAGATATGACAATTACTGTAGTTATTATAAGGAACTTGCATCCAGAAGAAAGTACTAAGCATGGATTATCAGGTAAGTGTTCGCCGGCTGGTGGAATTCATATTCCGTCACGGAGATATTGACAATAGAAAATCTGCAGTGCCTGAGGAGGCGATGCAGGAGGGAGCCAGGATACACAGAAGACTCCAAAAAGAGTATGAAGCCACTTTGGATTATGAAAGCGAAGTGGCTTTAAAATATTGTTTTGAAACTGAACGCTATAGTGTGATTCTGGATGGAAGGGCAGATGGCATACTTAATTCCCCAGGAGAGGAGTATCCATATCTGATTGATGAAATTAAGGGCACCTATAAAAATCTGGACAGAATAGAAGCTCCTGAAATTGAGCACCTGGCTCAGGCCAAGTGCTATGCCTATATTTTTTCCTATGATAATCATCTGGAGGGAATACGTGTCAGGATAACCTACTGTAATATTGATTCAGATGAACTAAAGCATTTTGTATATTCATATTCCTTTGAAGAAATATCAGACTGGTTTTTTGAGCTGATGAACAGCTATAAAAAATGGACTGATTATGAATATGACTGGGAAAATGTGCGTACGCCCTCTGTTAATAACATGGAATTTCCCTTCGAATACAGACAGGGTCAGAAGACCCTGGTCAGCTGTGTATATCGAACCATACAGGCTGAAAAAAAGCTGTTTGTGCAGGCCCCAACCGGTTCGGGTAAGACCATTTCGGCAGTCTATCCCAGCATCAAAGCTGTGGGGGAGGGCAGGGCCGACAAACTGTTTTATCTGACAGCCAAGACCATAACAAGAACAGTTGCCGAGGATACCTTCTCCATACTGAGGGAAAAAGGGCTCAAATTTAAAACAGTTACTCTCACTGCCAAAGAGAAGATATGCTCTAATTCGGAGTGCGACTGCAATCCAAAGGCCTG
>DCIJ01000034.1 GCA_002315945.1 Lachnospiraceae bacterium UBA1729
ACAAAAATGTTCTTCTGCTTCTACCAGAATTTTACCAATCTTATAGCTTTTATTGCAAGCTTATAATACCAGGGCACTAATGCCTTCTCGGCCTCCACCAGCTTAGACGGCACATCTATACTCTGGGGGCAGTGTTGTACACACTTTCTGCAGTTAACACAGTCTGATATTTCAGCCATATCTTTTTTAAAGGCCATTATCTGCAGATATTCATGTCTTCCACCAGCTTTATTCTCTGTATACATATGATTATAACAACTGAAGGCGGTAGGAATATCTATTCCCTTTGGACAGGGCATACAGTATCTGCAGCCTGTACAGGGTACCTTGAGTTTTGAATCTATGATTCCCTTAATATCTTCAATAAGGCTTCTCTCCTGCTGGGTTAGTGTCCCGGGGAGTGTTTCGGAAGCCACATCAATATTCTCAGTCAGCTGCTCCATTGAATTCATTCCTGATAATATGCAGGTCACCTCCGGCTGATCCCACAGCCATCTGAGTGCCAGCTTGGCTGCGCTGACATTTGTTTCTGAAGTCCTGATTTTTTCCTTGGCCTCAACGGGCAGCTGATCTACCAGTCTGCCGCCTCTTAGGGGCTCCATAATAATCACTGGAATATTTTTTGCTGCTGCCGCATTTAATCCTACTCTTCCAGCCTGGGTATTTTCATCCATATAGTTGTACTGTATCTGACAAAAATCCCAGTCATAGGCATCGAGAATTTTTACAAACATGTCAGAGTTTCCATGGAAGGAAAAACCCAGATTAATAATCTGTCCTGACTGCTTCTTTTCATTAATCCAGTCCAGTATTCCCAGCCTTACAAGCTTTTCCCATGCTGCAATATCTGTAAGCATGTGCATGAGATAATAGTCAATATGATCTGTCCTGAGTCTCTCCAGCTGCTCGTTGAAATATCTGTCGATTCCGGCTCTTGACTTGATCAGATACTGAGGAAGCTTTGTGGCAATCCTGATTTTGTCCCTGAGATTTCTTTTTTCAACAATCTTACCTAATGCAGCCTCACTTCCGGGATAGATATAGGCCGTGTCAAAGTAATTGATACCCTCCTCAACCGCTTTGACTATCAGCTCCTCAGTCTTGTCCATATCAATGGCTGTTCCGTTTTTTGGAAATCTCATACAACCATATCCCAGAGCTGAGATGGGCTGACCCTTTTTATCATTTCTAAATTGCATGTTTATTCTCCTGCCTATTTCTTAATTTCCTTAACGCTGTTGAGACCATATCCTTCTGAATACTCCAGAGTAATGTGATCGCCCTCTTTGTACCTAATGATTCCGATTAATCTGTCATCTGTCATATCCACGTCAAACAGGTCATCATTTCCAGTCAGGCACAGATAAAAATGGGTATTACCTTCAATTACAACCGGTGAAATTGCTTCAACCACACCTGTAACTGTTCTTCTTGCATTGACATTTTCACTTACTATTCCATTGGTATCCAACAGCTCAGTATAGTTTCTCTCACATTCTTTTATAGTGTCGCCGATTGCTACCCACTGATACTTCTGGACATTGACCATAGCGTATTTTTTAACCAGACCAGCTGCATCCTTAAGTGCCATAAAATATGTAGGTTCATCAGCAATATTAAGCAAAAGTGGGAAGGTCGCACGATACCCCAGGTTCTGTACCTGTCCCTCTGCAGAACTCATGGCTGAGTCCTCAATAGCTCCTTCTACCTTGTAATAACGTGTTTCCATGGTTCTCTGGTTCATCAGCACAAACCCAACGTTACTCTGGTCGCCACTTACAGAGGTGATTCCAGAATATACCCATACATCATCGTCAAGGGCGATGTAGTTGTAACCGTTGGTGGTCTTGAGACAGTCTCTCTGTCCCAGCACTGAATTGAAGAAACCATTTTTAAGTATTCCATGATAATCATAGAGTCCAGTCAACAGTTCAGCTGCGTATACCTTGTCAACCCACTGGGGAACTTCGGCCACGTCATAATCCATGCACTCACCAGTGATTGCATTTACCAGTACACAACGGCCCACTGTCTGGCCTCCAAACAGACCAATATTGAATTTTTTAACAGGGCATACCCAGTATGGGGTACCCTCTTCGTCAATTTCAAAGAACAGCTGGTCAGCAAAAATATATGTCGGATAATTAAATCTGAGGTGTCTGTAGAGATTTCTGTTAAAAAATTCAGATTTTGAATATTTGATTCCTTCTGTCAGTTTGACGCATTCAGTGTTCTGGGTTGCCATATCAATAAGAATATAGGCAGGAATTCCGTGGGAAAAATTAGTGAACCACTTAACTGGGCTTGCATAGACCAGGGGTGTCACACGTACAGGACGACCCTTGTAATTTATCTGAGTATAATCCTCGCTAACCTCAAACTGGCTAACCATGTCAACCAGCGAACCCATCTTTCTATTACCAAGGATAGATGCTGAATTTTTATCAAGAAGGGGAATTGTATTAAAATCCACTTCCTTAATATCATCTGTAAACACTCTCTCCTGCACCTCTAAAAGAGCCTGATATTTACCAGCATTAATAATAGGTGAGGACAGAATGCTTCCTATAAAATAGGCTGCAATCAGAAGCCCCAGCAAAACAAGCATGAATTTCAAAGGTCTCATGGTCTTTAAATCAATCATGCGAAGGTTGGGGTGTATGCCCTTTTGTGAAACCACAAACATGTTTTTGCCCAGAACTCTAAGCAGGTACACAAGCATGGCTACCACAAGCACTGTCCCTGCGAAGAACCAGCAGTCTGCCGAATGAATATTTACTGCCGGCAGGTATACATAGTAGCATGCACAGGCTACTACGATTAATAATATTATTGACGCTATAGTTAAACTTTTCTTTTTCATCGATGCTCCTATCATATACTTTTGCACTTTAATTTGGTGACGCGCATATCCCTTTACACTTTATTTCAGTGACGTACAATTAGGAAAAATTATAGCATACTCACAGCGTACAGATTATAAATTATTTGAAAATTATCACACATTCTTCACCTAAAGTTCACAATTTTCCACCATAATGCTGAGGAGATAAAACAAAAGAAAAAATCACGTAACAAGAGAAACAAATTACGCAACAAGAAAATAGGTACATATGATCACTTATATTAGAACCGCAAAAACAACTACAATGGCAATGCTTGCAGGGTCCCTCATAGCACTGGGAGTGACTACTCAGATTTTCACACAAACCCTGGATTGCCTGAATGCAGAAAATACAAATATTGCTAACAACACTTTTTCAATTACTGAAGGAGGAACCTACACCCTGTCCGGTACTTATGAGGAAGGGCAGGTAATCGTCTCCGCGGCTGATGAAACGGTGACTCTTATACTGGACAATTTTTCCATGAGCAACTCCAACAATGCATGCATCTATGTGGATGATGCTGCCCAGGTAATAATCGAACTGGCTGACAATTCAGTCAATTATATTTCCTCTGGGGATGAAAGCTATGAAATCAATGTAACTGAAGTTGATACTACTGGGGACAATGCATTTCCAGGTGGTGGGTTTTCACATGATGGCCCTCCTGGTGAAGCTATGCAGGAAACCTCTTCAGAGACTGATTCTTCAGACGGATTAGCAACTATTCAAAAGGCTGCTATATATTCAAAATCAGATCTTACTCTCACCGGAAATGGAAGTCTGTCTGTAAACGGTTATATCCACAATGGAATACATTCAAAGGGAACTCTCTCTGTCCTGGATGGAAACTATATTATTGAAGCCAAAAATAATGGTCTGAAGGGAAATGATAATGTAATAATCGAAGGCGGAACTGTTAACATAATTTCCGAAGTCGATGGCATAAAATCCACCAATGAAGCTGATGATATGGGTAACATAACTATTAATAATGGTTCTATCTCCATCTCCTGCTCTGACGATGCTATACATGCTGAAAACAATCTTATAATAAATGGCGGAGACATTGAAATACTAAACAGCTATGAAGGTTTGGAAGGTGGCAACATCTATATCGCTGGTGGAAATATTGACCTGATTTCCAGTGATGATGGACTCAATGCCTCTGATGGAAGCACCACAGACTTCGGTGGATTTGGTGGCCCTGGCGGCAACGGCGGCCCTGGTGGGCCTGCTCCCGGTGGCAACGGCGGCCCTGGTGGCAACGGCGGTCCTGGTGGCAACGGTGGCAATGGTGGGCCTGCTCCCGGTGGCAATGGTGGTCCTGCTCCCGGTGGCAATGGCGGCCCTGGTGGCAACGGCGGTCCTATGGGCGGTGGTAACCATGACAATTTTCAGCCTCCCCAGGACTTCGACCCTTCAAAAATTTCTGACCAGAATAAACATGACAATAACGACAATAGCGGCAATAGCGGCGTAAATACTAGTGACAGTAATGATGGCAATAGGGGCAATAGTGATGGCAGCCACTCAATGCACATGGGATCAATGCCTAAGCGTGAGCGAGAAGAAGGTGTTGAACTTCCAACAATCCTGATCACCGGTGGTACTCTTCATGTAAATGCACAGGGTGATGGTATTGACTCAAATGGTGATGTGATAATTAATGGGGGACTCATTACAGTAGATGGACCATCTTTTGGTGCTAATGGCGCTCTGGATAGTGGTTCTGAAAACGGTGGTGAACTGCTGGTAAATGGGGGAACCGTACTAGCCATTGGATCCTCAAGTATGGCTGAATGCTTTGAAGAAACCTCTGAGCAGAAGTATTTCCAGCAGTATGATATTTCTTTTGAAGCTGGTGATGAAATTACAATCACAGATAGTGATGGCAATGTTTTGTTGAGCCATACCGCTGAGAAAAGCGGTGACAATATTGTATTTTCTCATCCTGAAATTACTTCTGGTTCATCCTATAACATCCTGGTTGGTGACAGCTGCCAGGAGGTTACAGTTGAATAGTTAGATTATAAATACTTAATTTGTCCGTCTGAGTCTCTTGATTTTCTTGAATATTATCCGTAGTGCCAATAGCAAAGCGCATGTTTACAGGAAACAAGAGAAAATATCCAATTCTGTAAGCACCCACTCAATTTTCTAGAGCTGGGCTTACAGAAATCGGGAAATCTGAGGAAAACCTGTAAGCACCCACTCAATTTTCTAGGGCTGGGCTTACAGAAATTGAGAAATCTGAGGAAAACCTGTAAGCACCCACTCAATTTTCTAGGGCTAGGCTTACAGAAATCGGGAAATCTGAGGAAAATCTGTAAGCCCTGATGCAGAAATGGCCTCCATGCCCCTGACATGGTTGGTAGTTTAGGCATCCTATTATTTTTTCTACGAATCAAATTCTTGATTTCTTGTTTTTGATCCCTTGATTTCTTGTTTTTGATCCGTAGTGCCTGGCTTTCTGTCTATAGCTTTTTCTTATTAAACTACAGATATTTCTTGGCTTCTCTAATACTTAATTTGTCCATCTGAGTCTCATGATCTGCAAGAAAGACTTTTACCCACTGAGCATCTGTTTTTGAATATTCTCTAAGGCTCCAGCCGATAGCTTTGTTGATAAAGAATTCTTTGCTGCCAAGATTGTTTTCTATTGTTTTTGCCAAAATATCCACATCTGTATTCTCTTTGAAGCGCTGCTGATAATCTATGGATACTCTTCTAATCCACATGTTTTCATCCTTAGACCACTGAAGCATCGCATCCTTCAGTTCTTCATGTGCAAGAACCAGATCCCCCACATAGGCATCCAGTTGATCCACTGTTTCCCACCAGGATTTTGTTGTAATCAATTCCTTTAGCCTGTCAAAATCCTCCAGCACTATCTGTTTCTTATGCTTCTCTATATACTCCAGCGCCACATAGATTGCTTCGCGGTACTCATTATTCCACAGTTTGTATACCACCTCCCAGTCAAGAGGCTGCTTTCTGCACTCAGCAATATATGGCTTCATAATCTGCTTAAGCTTCGGGCGTGGAATTCCCAAAAACGGAAACTTATCCTGCATATAGGCAGACATTTTTGCCGCCTGTTCATCATCCCTGTTTGCAGTCATCTCAGATACTAAATCATCTATTCTCATACTTCCTCCCAAATATCGTCAGACTGGCAATAGTAATTCATAGTCAGTAGGTACTAATACATAGTCAACCATCTCCTGCCGTCTTTTACAATTCCTTATATCACATATCATGGCAGGAAGTAAATATTAATTCACACAGTATTTTCCGCACTTTCACTCTCCAGGTTCTTGTGCGACAAAAAAGCCTGGCTTCGAATCGCTTCGTAGCCAGGCCAATAGTAAACCACTAAATAAATATTTTAAATGTTTCTTCCTTGATATTGTACTGTGATAACAAATACTTTTTTTGAAACATTATCTATTTTAAAAATAACAAGGTAATTATCAATAACTAATTGTTTATAGCCTTTTCCAGCGTATCTTCCCACCAAACGATCTTGGTGCGCCTCAGGCATTTGTTCTAGAGTTCTTATTGCATCCCATATTCTATCCGTCTGCCCTTTGGCATTTTCTGGTGATAGTCTCTCAAGTGCAATATATGCATAAATATCATCTATATCACGAAAAGCTCTAGGATATAGCATAACTTCATATTTATCCATAATATTTCCTATTTAACCTTTCCATAGCACTATTTATCGAGATTGGTTCTGCACCTTCTTCTACCTCTATCTCTGCATCATAAATAGCCTGATCGATTTTATTTATTTGCGCAAAACGTTCATATAATTCAGCACTCATCACAACCAAGTCACTATAGCCATTTTTGGTTATGAAAATCGGTTCCTGTTGTTTATGCGCTAATTCAGATATCTCACTTGTATTTCTCAAATCTCTAATAGGCATAATTGTTGGCATATTAAACACCTCACTTTCTTATGTCACAATTGTAGCATAATTATGCCGCGCTGTAAATTATATCGGGAACAATAACCGGTCTGTAATTCTGTAGTTTGTAGTGTGTGTCTGTAGTGTCTATAGCTTTTTCCTATTAAAGACTTAAGTTCTCTCCAACCAGTCCTAAAGGATCGCCTTCGTTTACACCTTCGGGATGTCCTAAGAGCCATTTATTTTTTGCTGTTAAATGTTTGTCTTCAACACCGCCCTCATGCTTTGCATCCAGAGGAAGATTTGTTCCCTTAGGAAGTACAATCGCAACCTTGAAACCAGCTCCGTCAACTCCGCAGGGAGCATAGTGAAGTGTAGTTGCATATACTTCAACGCCACAGCCGGCAGGAAGTAAAAATGCCTTAACATTAGCAGTATCATATGTAAAATCAGGGGTAATATCCTCCTGCTTACCAAGCATAAGAATTGCATCTGTAGCAGCCACGTTGATTTCAGAATCTCTGTGATACTCTAATGCATTTAACATCTTGTTGTGTCCGTTACAGTATCCAATCTGAATAGGCATCTCACCGTATGTCTTAATTGACAGCTCCTGCATAACGGGCAGTGACTCCAGCGCCTCAAGACCTGGCACATAGTCTACACCTTCAGGAAGGGGAGTCTTCTCATTCAAAGCTTTGCACAGCTCAGAAAAATCAACATCCTCGATTACCTTTCCATAGCGTCTGAACTCTGGATCTGTTACTTTTAAAATTTCCATTTTGTACTCCTTTTCTCTTTTCATCTTTATGATAATAGTTTTTTGTTTTTATTTCTCACAAATCTTTCTTGCAACAAATACACCGCTGGCTGATGCATGGGACAGAGAGTGGGTTACACCACTGCCGTCGCCGATGATATACAAGCCCTTGAACTTGCTTTCAAGATTCTCATCAACCTTGACTTCCATATTGTAGAATTTGACCTCTACGCCATAGAGCAGAGTGTCGTCATTGGCTGTACCAGGTGCAATCTTGTCCAGTGCATATATCATCTCGATAATTCCATCAAGAATTCTCTTGGGAAGTACGAGGCTCAGGTCTCCGGGAGTAGCCGCCAGGGTAGGATTTACAATGCCCTCCTCAATTCTCTTGGCATTACTTCTTCTGCCTCTGACCAGATCGCCAAAACGCTGAACAATTACACCGCCACCCAGCATATTGGACAGGCGGGCAATACTTTCTCCATATCCATTACTATCCTTGAAGGGTTCTGAAAAATGTTTTGCAACCAGTAGTGCAAAGTTAGTATTCTCTGTTCTCTTGGCAGGGTCCTCAAAGCTGTGGCCATTGACTGTTACAATACCATTGGTATTTTCATTAACCACGCTTCCATAGGGATTCATGCAAAAGGTGCGGACACTGTCTTCAAATTTTTCTGTACGATATACTATCTTGCTTTCATACAGTTCATCTGTCAGGTCAGAAAAAATCACAGCAGGAAGCTCTACACGCACACCAATGTCTACACGGTTTGAACTGGTAGGGATGTCCAGCTCCTCACAGACTTTTTCCATCCACTTGCTGCCGCTTCTTCCGACAGACACAATACATTTGTCACAGGTATAGGTCTCATCTGCAGTCTTGACAGCATAGCCCTCTTCCAGTACCTCAAGATGTTCAACCGGAGTATGGAAAAAGAAGTCCATCTTGTCTTGCAGCTCTTCATAGATATTTTTAAGTACTACATAATTAATATCTGTACCCAGGTGGCGAACTGATGCATCTAACAGCTTAAGCTTGTTCTGGAGACAGAGCTTCTTTAAGTTGGTGCCGGCTGTTGAATACATCTTGGTGCCTTCCCCACCATGAGTCACATTGATTTCATCCACATATTTCATTAAATCCATAGCTTCTGTACGGCCAATGTGCTCAAACAGGGTTCCACCAAAGTCATTGGTAATATTATATTTTCCATCAGAAAAAGCACCTGCTCCACCAAAGCCACTCATAATGGCACAGGTAGGGCATTTAATACAGCTTTTTACCTTGACTCCATCAATAGGGCACTTACGTTTTTCAAGTGTATATCCTGATTCAAACACCGCTATCTTAAGAGCTGGATTTTCCTTTGACAGTTCATATGCGGAAAAAATACCGCCAGGTCCTGCTCCAACAATTATTACGTCATACTTTTTGTTCATTCTTTGTTCCACTCTTTTCATATATTATTCTGATATGTAAATCAGTAGGTAATCTTAGTATTTAATCACCAGCTTCTGCCCCACAAAAATCACATAGGGATTGGCAATTTTATTCTCTTTTGCAATGCGACTATACTTTGATCCGTCTCCAAAATACTTCTCAGCCACCTTATAGAGACTGTCACCATTGACTACAGAGTAGTTTACATAATCTCCATTTCCTGAGATATTCTCTGTTTTGATATAATTTGGATAGTAGATATCATACAAGCCAAGACATGCGTCCATTCCAGTATTTTCACTAAAGGACTTTAATAATACCTTGTCCCAGGAGCCATATTTTTCAAACAGGGACTCAGCTGTAGGTCCATTTTCATTGCCATACTTTGACAGATTACTCTGCTTCAAAGACTCAAGGCCCTGAGGATTATCCTTGTAGGAATCAATCCTGACTCGATTTCTTTCAGCGCTTACAGCTCTGGCTATCTCTTCGACACTCTTTCCTGCCGCCTCCATCTCATTCCATATGCCATACATACTCTGCATTTCAAGATGGTAATTAATTCTTTCAGCCCTGGCCTTCTCTACAATCGCCGGGTCGGTCCAGTCATAATCAGCATATGCACCCAGTCTCTCGGAATTGGGATCCGGAGAAAAACCATATACTGCCGCCGGATTCACGACAATATCCTTCATTGCAGTCTCATTTAATCTGGGATCATGCTGATATACGCAGGTGTATTCAGCTGCCTGGGATTTCAGACAATCCACATCCATACCAATACCAAGGAAAAAAATCAAAAGAGCGCATCCCACTATTTTCCAATATTTTTTTCGCATACATACCCCCTATTTTTTCAGTAAAACGATACCTTCTGTGGTATTATATCATAATTTTTTCGACATAGAGTAAAATAATTGTTGGC
>DCIJ01000065.1:0-12845 GCA_002315945.1 Lachnospiraceae bacterium UBA1729
ATCCTGTGTACTGTGGAAAATTAGCCTATGGCAGAAGAAAAACGGAAAAGGTCCAGGGTAAGAGAAATGAGTTTCATGTTGTAAAACAAGATGAATTCATGGTTGTAGATGGAGAACATGAAGCAATTATCAGTGTGGAAGAATGGAAGGCAGCTCAGGATAAGAGAAAAACTACGGGAGTGAAGCGTGTTAAGACGCACAGCCTTGAACATGAACATATTTTGACCGGTATTCTAAAGTGTCCGGGATGTGGTGCCAATATGTACGGCAATGTCAATCGTAAGAGACACCCCAAAGGTGGTACTTATAAAGATTATTTTTATTATGCCTGCAAGCATCCAACCGGTACCACTGGGCATAAGTGCGATTACCATAAGCAGTGGGGACAGAATCTATATTTTCCTAATTGCCTTTGACAAGCTGTATGACAAACTATCAGATGCCGAGAAAAAGGAATTCATGGGAACCTTTGTGGAAAGCATTGAGCTTTACCCGGAACGCCTCGAAAATGGCAAGTTTCTAAAACATATACACTTCAGATTCCCAGTATATTATAATGGTACTGTGATAGATGATATCAGTTGGGAAAACGGAAGTACGGTTGAAACTGTATGTCTTTTGTCCAAACCGAAAAGCGGATTCTCATATAAATCTTTCTCTTGATATGGATGATTATTTTTCTATCTCTTGTGAGAATGAACAATTAGATGGATGCAAAGACAACAAATCTTTTACATTAAATGATATACTTGATATAGTGTGATTGACAAAAAAGACAAGAAAATAAAGGTTGGAGCTTGCATGGGTGAAGAAATATACAGAATAATATTCGGAAACAGTAGGGAAGAAATTCTTAAAGAGACAACCAAAGAAATGAGAGATGCAATTAAATGTAAGGACAGGGCAAGATTTAAGGCACTGTTCAAAACGTTTAAGAGGGCATTTGTTGGTGATGATGTATTCTGGGCAAATGAAGTGGCTTCAAATATTTTTGCGGCTATTGTGCTTTTGTTACTAGGCATAGCACTAGCGATAACACTTGTGTTAAACCAACTGGGAATCTTTGAATTCAATAGCAAACTTTTGACTCCCATTGTTATAGTTTCATTAATTGGAATAACTATTGTAGTTGTTTTGCAGGCAATATTTAAAGGGCAGAAATCCTGGCTGAAGTATGTACTGATGTCTGCCATAATTTTGGCAATATCGGTAACCTATGCCATGATTGGATTTCGTTGTGCTATCTGTCTGAATATTCCAATTATGTTGTCAACCAAATATTTATCTGAAAAATTTACAAAGACAATTGCTGTAATATCCGGAGTTTTTATGCTAATAAGTACAGTCGCATATGCACATATGGGTACAGCAGTGGATCTTAATAATGCTGTCTATGCTGCCGGAACGAGCTTGATGACAGACGGCAACGTTATTTCTGATGGAGCGAATATTATAGTAAGAGACTATATGATAAGTCTGCTCAAATTCAGCTTTTTTCCAAATATAATGCAGTATCTTATTTCATGTTATATCTGTATCACTATTGCGAAATGGGGACACAGAATTTTCCTTGAACAGGAACGTGTAGCTAAGGAATATGCAAGAGTAGATACGGAGCTTGAACTTGCAAAAAATATTCAGGCTAACATGGTACCAAATATTTTTCCTCCATTTCCAAACAGAACTGAAATAGATATTTATGCCATGATGAATCCAGCTAAAGAAGTTGGAGGAGATTTTTACGATTTCTTCTTTATCGATGATGATCATATGGGTTTTGTAATGGCGGATGTCTCTGGCAAGGGAGTACCGGCGGCGCTGTTCATGATGATAGGAAAAACATTAATCAAAAATCAGGCGCTTCTGGGCATGTCCACAAATGAGGTTCTTGCCAGTGTGAATGATCATCTATGTGAGAATAATGAAGAGGGTCTGTTTATTACAGCGTGGATGGGAATACTGGAACTTTCAACTGGTATTTTGAAAGCAAGTAATGCGGGACATGAATTTCCTGTTATCAAACGTGCAAAAGGCCAGTATGAGATATACAAGGATAAGCATGGATTTGTGCTTGCCGGAATGGAAGGAACTCAGTATAAGGAATATGAAGTCACTCTGGAACCTGGCGACAGTTTCTTTGTCTATACCGATGGTGTTACGGAAGCTACAAATGCTGATAAAGAACTGTTTGGAATGGATAGAATGGTGGATAGCCTTAATCACTACTTGGAGGCAGATCAGGAACAGGTTCTTAAGGGAATACGCAAAGAAATTGATGAGTTTGTTGGAAAAGCACCACAGTTTGATGATATTACAATGATGGGTGTGAAATATAATGGATTATAGAGTTAAAACAACAGGACGTTCAATATGAAGATTCTATTTAAAAATGGAAAAATAGTTAATGTTTTTACAGGCATGGTTGAGAAGGCCGACCTGCTTATTGAGGATGCCCTAATAATAGGACTAGGTGGGGGCTTAGAAGAATATGCTGATGAAGTGAAGGATATTACTGGAAAGTATATATGTCCTGGATTTATTGACTCACATATTCATATTGAAAGTACAATGCTGACACCAGGGGAACTGGCCAGAGTCTGCGTTCCACACGGAACTACAGGTATTATTGCTGATCCTCATGAAATTGCTAATGTATGTGGAAGAAATGGAATACATTATATGTTGCAGGCCAGCAGAAATCTGCCAATGTCAGTATACTTTATGCTTCCATCCTGTGTTCCGGCCACCAAATTTGATGAGACTGGGGCAGTACTGCAGGCAAAAGATTTGGAGCCCTTTTATCAGAATGAGCGTGTGCTAGGTTTGGGCGAAATGATGAATTACCCGGGAACCATAGCAAAAGACCCGGAAATCATGGAAAAAATCAGGGATGCCAAAAAAGCCGGTAAAATAACAAATGGACATGCACCTATGCTTTCAGGGTATGATCTGGACAAATACATTGCTGCAGGAATATACGATGATCATGAATGCTCTAATTTAAATGAGGCAAAAGAAAAGATAAGAAAAGGGCAGAAGATAATGATCCGTCAGGGGACTGCTGCTAAAAATCTTAATGGTCTCATAGGTCTATTTGAAGAACCCTGGTGCAGGCACTGTATGCTGGCGACAGATGATAAGCATCCAATAGACCTCCTGGAAAATGGCCACATAGATAGCATTATCCGTCAGGCAGTTGCTATGGGTGCATCAGCAGTAACCGGTATTCAGATGGCAACCCTTCAGGCAGCAGAGCATTTTGGTCTAGCAAATCTTGGAGCCATAGCCCCAGGATATCAGGCGGATTTCCTAATTCTAAGTGATCTGGATACGGTAACGGTTGAGGAAGTATACAAAACTGGAAAGCTTGTGGCAGGTAATGGGGTGGTAGAACCCTTTGACAAACCAAGAGCCGACAGTGATATTTGGAAAGCGGTTAGAAACTCATTTCTTTTGGACACAGTTGATGCATCTGCATTTGATCTTCCTGAATATGTTGGTAAAGCCAGAATAATCAGTGCTTTACCTGGTGAATTAATTACGCAGGAGTGTGTAGAAGATATAAATACTAAAGAGAGCGGAGGGATAGACCTTCAACGTGATATTTTAAAAATAGCTGTTTTGGAACGCCATATGCATTCAAAACATATTGGGCTGGGATTGATAAAAGGCATAGGATTAAAATCTGGTGCGATTGCATCTTCGGTTTCCCATGATTCTCATAATTTAATTGTAATTGGAACAAACGAAGAGGATATGGCGCTGGTAGCAAATCATGTAAGAAACAATGGTGGCGGACTTGCGGTAGCAAAAAATGGTGAAATCCTGGCAGATCTTCCATTACGTTTGGGGGGATTGATGAACTCTGGTACAGCAGAAGAAGTGGCTCTGATGAATGAGAATATTCGTCAAAAAGTGGGTGAACTGGGTTACAAAGAAGGAATTGAACCTTTCATGAATATGGCCTTTGTGTCCCTTCCAGTCATTCCACATTTAAAAATAACTACTAAGGGACTGGTTGATGTGGATAAACAGGAGATAGTTTCACTATTTATTGAATGATTTCCATAAGGATACTTGCGAAGCAAGTGGCTTTACGCTAGATGATATGATAGAAATAGGCAGGTAAAAAATGACATTAACGCAATTGCAGTATGCAGTAACAATAGCTGACACAAAATCCATGAATAAAGCAGCTACCGAGCTGTTTGTATCTCAGCCAGCACTTTCTGGCGCCGTAAAAGAGCTGGAAGAAGAACTGGCTACACAGATTTTTATTAGATCTAACAAGGGAATTGTAGTAACCACAGAGGGAGAGGAATTCCTGCGTTACGCAAGACAGATGGTGGAACTGGGAAATCTTGTAGAGGAACGATTTGTAAATAAGACCATTGCAAAGAAAAAATTCTCTGTTTCCATGCAGCACTATTCTTTTGCAGTAGAGGCATTTATTGAGCTGACTAAGGGCTTTGAAGTTGGGGAATATGAACTGGCTGTTCACGAGACAAAAACCCACGAAGTAATTGAGAATGTAAAAAACTACAGAAGCGAAATAGGCGTCATCTATAAGAATGATTTCAATTGTAAAGCCATACAGAAGATAATAGATGAGAGCGATTTGGAATTTGTCGAATTGTTTGACTGCTCCATTTCTGTATTCTTAAGTAAGAATCACCCCCTGTCAGGGAGGGAAAAAATAACTACAGAAGAGTTAATGGATTACCCATGTCTTTCCTTTGAACAGGGGGACAAAAATTCATTTTATTTTGCAGAAGAGGTGCTAAGCACACTGCCCTACAAACAGATTATTAAAGCAGATGACAGAGCAACCATGCTTAACCTGATGACAGGCCTCAATGGGTATACTCTCTGCAGTGGAATAATCTGTCAGGATTTAAACGGTGGAATGTATACTTCTATTCCCTTGGATACACAGGATACCATGACCATAGGATATATCAAACGAAAGAATATTCCACTAAGTCTGTTAGGAAAGAAATACATTGAAATTCTAAAGCGATACAAATAATAATAATTCATCTTTATTAATGATGTGTATTAAAACGTGTATAAGATTGCGTATTATATATTGTAGGTAAAATCCGCAACCTGTCTTGTGATGATGTCTTCAAGAGTAATACTATCAAAATACCTGGTCACTACATCATATAGTCCCTGATAGATTGGAAGGGTTACACATTCATTGCATTTTTCGCAGAGATTAGGGAAGTTATCCATACAGCTAACAGGGGCAAGACTTCCCTCTGCGCTTTCTAAAATCTCACGCACGGTAATTTCTTCTGGCGATTTAGCCAGCTTATACCCACCCATATGTCCCTTGTTTGATAGCAACAGGTTACTTCTATTTAAGAAAGGAATAATCTGCTCCAAATACTTTTTAGAGATGTCCTGTCTCTCTGAAATATCTTTTAACGCCACAAAGCCATTATTATAATGCTGTGCCAAGTCAATCATCATTCGAAGCGAATAGCGCCCTCTTGTTGAAATCTTCATTAGAACCTCCTATTAATGTATCAACTATACTAATACCTATTGTACTATAGAAATAGTAGGCTTTCAATTATAAGATTACTATCAAATTAAAATTTGCTATAAATAAAACTTATCGCCAGTGATTGAGTTTTACTATATTTACAAGAGAGGCGTATAGTGTTATACTTACGTCAACATACAAAACCTATCCATTTAGTAGACAATAAAAGAGAAAGAGAGGTCAATATTATGGCAGACATTAAAAAAAGTTCATTGGAATTAGTAGGTAACACACCCTTATTAGATGCTAGCAGATATGCAAAGCAGGCCGGAGTTGAGAAGGCAACTATTCTTGCAAAGCTTGAATATTTGAATCCAGCTGGATCAGTAAAAGATCGTATTGCACTTGCAATGATTGAAGATGCAGAGAAGAGTGGAAAGCTCAAGCCAGGAGCAACAATAATTGAGCCCACCAGTGGAAATACAGGAATTGGACTTGCTGCCATTGCTACTGCAAAGGGATATAAAGCAATTCTTACTCTTCCTGATACAATGTCAGTTGAAAGAAGAAATCTGTTAAAAGCTTATGGCGCTGAGCTTGTTCTTACGGAAGGCGCAAAGGGAATGAAGGGTGCTATCGCTAAGGCTGAAGAGTTGAATAAAGAGATTGAGGGCTCTATTATTCTTGGTCAGTTTGTTAATCCTGCAAACCCTGCAATCCACAGAGCAACTACTGGTCCTGAGATTTGGAATCAGACAGATGGAAAGGTAGATATTTTTGTAGCAGGTGTAGGTACTGGTGGAACTGTTACTGGTGTGGGCGAGTATCTGAAATCTCAGAATCCTGATGTCAAGGTAGTTGCAGTTGAGCCAGCATCCAGCCCAGTACTTTCAAAAGGAACTCCTGGTGCCCATAAGATTCAGGGAATCGGAGCTGGATTTGTACCTGAGACACTTAACACATCAATATATGATGAAATTATCACTATTGAAAATGATGATGCATTTGCAGAAGGCAGAGCGTTTGCAATCTCTGAGGGAATTTTGGTTGGTATTTCATCTGGTGCAGCACTTAAAGCTGCAGATATTTTAGCAAAGAGACCTGAGAATGAGGGCAAGGTAATTGTGGCTCTGCTTCCAGATTCAGGTGACAGATATTTGTCAACAGCATTGTTTGCAACTGCAGACAAATAAGCTAATGGCATAATGTAATATTAGTTTTATATTATAATAAGCTTTTTAAGCCGGTTGGTGTTAGTACACCAGCCGGTTTTTTCGTTGTAGGTTAGGGTGCAATGAAAGGGCAGATATAAGTATTATTTATAGCCGGCTCTAAGTTCTAAGTATTTGTCAAAGGAGGAATACTGAGATACAATACACTCATAAAACCTATTAAAATAGTAGACAATAAAGGAGAAAGTATTATGAGCAATTACAAATTTGAAACATTACAGTTACACGTAGGACAGGAACAGCCAGATCCAGCAACAGATTCCAGAGCAGTACCAATTTATCAGACAACTTCATATGTATTTAGAAATTCACAGCATGCAGCTGATAGATTCGGATTGGCAGATGCAGGTAATATCTATGGAAGACTTACCAACTCTACCCAGGATGTATTTGAAAAGAGAATCGCAGCTCTTGAAGGTGGTTCAGCAGCATTGGCAGTAGCCAGTGGTGCAGCTGCAATCACATATACAATAGAAGCACTTGCTGCAAATGGTGGACATATTGTTGCACAGAAAACTATCTATGGTGGAAGCTATAATCTTCTGGCTCATACACTGACACAGTATGGAATCACAACAACATTTGTTGATGCACACAATTTAGAAGAAGTAAAGGCAGCAATCAAGGAAGATACAAGAGCAATCTATCTGGAAACTTTGGGTAATCCAAACTCAGATATCCCAGATATTGACGCAATTTCAGCAATCGCCCATGAGGCAGGTATCCCAGTTGTTGTTGACAATACTTTTGGAACTCCTTATTTGTTTAGACCATTTGAACATGGTGCAGATATCGTAGTACATTCTGCTACCAAATTCATTGGTGGACATGGAACAACTCTTGGTGGAATAATTGTTGAATCTGGTAAGTTTAACTGGAAGGAAAGTGGCAAGTATGGAAATATCGCAGCTCCAAATCCCAGTTATCATGGCGTAAGCTTCTATGACGTAGTTGGACCAGCTGCATTTGTAACCTATATCAGAGCTATTCTTCTGAGAGACACTGGAGCAACCATTTCACCATTTAATGCATTCCTGCTTCTTCAGGGTACAGAGACATTGTCACTCAGACTTGACAGACATGCAGAGAATACAAAGAAGGTTGTAGAATTCTTAAAGAACCATCCTAAGGTTGCTAATGTAAATCATCCTTCCTTGGAGGATCATCCTGATCATGAGCTGTACACCAAATATTTCCCTAATGGAGGAGCAAGTATCTTTACCTTTGATATCAAGGGTGGCAAAGAGGAAGCTTGGAAGTTTATTGATAATCTGGAGATATTCTCACTGCTTGCAAATGTAGCTGATGTGAAGAGCCTTGTTATTCATCCAGCAACTACTACACATTCACAGCTTACTGAGGACGAGCTTGCAGATCAGGGAATCAAGCAGAGTACTATCAGACTTTCTATCGGTACAGAACATATAGATGACATTATTGCAGATCTTGAAAAAGGTTTTGCAGCAATTTAATTAAGTTAGCGAAAGCAGACATTAGACAGATTAGTCTTTTAGTCTACTGTAGTGATAGGTTAAGAGAAGCAGACATTATGTCTGCTTCTTTTTTTCGACCAATCCCGAATTAAATATTAAAAAATAGTATTTTATTCAAAGCGAAGATGATTTAATATTAAGCAATGTGGAAATGAAGAATGGATTCGGGTAGATTGGGAGAAAATTCTAATGAAGGAACTGATAAATAGTGTAAATTGCCTGGGAAAATTCCTTGGAAAGAGGGATATTGAGAGCCTCTCAAAGGAAGAATTGCAAAATAAATATGGAGTTGAGAAAGCTGATGTATTTGTGCTGTTTGGAGGAAGTATTCTATGTGGAGCGGATGTGTTGGCCCAGGCAATACAAAATAATATTGCCGATACCTACATAATAGTTGGGGGAGCCGGACATACCACAGAGAATCTGAGAAACAGGATTCATTCAGAGTGCCCGGATATTATTACAGCAGATTTGGAAGAAGCAGTAATACTAAATGAATACATTAAGAAAAAATATGAAGTTGAAGCTGATTATCTGGAAACAAAATCTACAAACTGCGGAAACAATATTACCTATTTGATGGATCTGATAAAAGAAAATGATATTAAAGCTGAGCACATAATAATATGCCAGGATGCAACTATGCAGTACAGAATGGAAGCTGTACTGAGAAAATATGTTGATGATGGTGTGACAATTATCAATTATGCTGCATACCAGGCTGATCTGATACTTAAAGATGATCAACTAAGCTTTCTTGAAGAAATCCATGGAATGTGGGATGTTGACAGGTATATTAATCTCTTGATGGGAGAAATCCCAAGACTAAGGGACGATGAAAATGGGTATGGACCCAGGGGAAGTGACTACCTGGTTCACGTGGATATACCTGAGGAAGTAAAAATATCCTTTGACATATTACAAAATAAGTATAATATATCAACAAGAATTGCAAATCCCAAGTTTAAATCATAATTAAGGAGACGTTGTTGGAAGCACAGCACAAGAGAAGAGTCCGATATAAAGGAACCCATCCAAGAAATTTTCATGAGAAATACAAGGAAGCCAATCCTGAGAAATATGCTGATACCATTGAAAAGGTAATTAGAAAAGGCAGCACTCCGGCAGGTATGCATATTTCAATTATGGTGTCTGAAATCCTTGATGTTCTGAATATAGTTCCTGGAGAAAAGGGGTTAGATGCAACCCTTGGATATGGTGGGCATACAAAGGCAATGCTTGAAAAGCTTGAAGGAAATGGACACATGTACGCTTTGGATGTGGATCCCATTGAGATAGTAAAGACCAGAGAGCGACTTGCAAAACAGGGATTTGATGAAAAAATACTTACAATAAAAAGGATTAACTTTGCAAATATAGATGAAGTTGCAAAAGAAGCTGGTAAATTTGATTTTGTATTGGCGGATTTAGGGGTTTCCTCCATGCAGATTGATACACCTGAACGAGGATTTTCCTATAAGGTTGAAGCTCCACTGGATTTAAGACTGGACCCGGAACATGGTGTAAGTGCGGCAGACAGGCTGGCAGAGCTTACAGAGGATGATTTCATTAGTCTGATGATGGAAAATTCTGATGAGCCTTATGCTGTAGAGATTGCTAAGGTAGTATTTCAAAGAAAACGAAAGGCTAATCCGGTCAGAACAACGGTAGATTTAAAGAATGCGATTGAGGATGCCTTAATTAAACTGCCGGAAAAGGAAAGAAAAGAAGCTGTTAAGAAATCCTGCGCGAGAGTATTTCAGGCGCTGAGAATAGATGTAAACAGTGAATTTGAAGTGCTGTACAGTTTTCTGGAGAAATTGCCAGATATACTCAATCCGGGGGGAAGAGTAGCGATACTGACATTTCATTCAGGCGAAGACAGGTTGGTAAAGAAGTCTTTTAAGGCACTAAAAAACGAGGGGATATATAGTGAGATAGCTGAGGATGTAATTAGACCTTCCCAGGAAGAGTGTAATAGAAATCCCAGAGCCAAGTCCACTAAGCTACGTTATGCAATAAGAGCATAGCAGTAATAATAATGAACACTGTTTTTTTTAAAGGTAAAATTTCTATCATAATAAACTGGGGGATGTACATTGGCTTTTTTGCAGCAATGTTTGTCTGCATTTTTGCAAAAAGAAATCTTCATACAGATGAAGTATCTACATATGTACTTTCTAATAATTCCTATGGGCATGCTGTATGCGTAGATCCTGAATGGTATAGGACCTATGAAAATCCAGAAGAGGTCTGGTTAAAAAATATGGCTGTACAAGAGGGCCATGGCTTTGACTATAAAAATGTCTGGTATCAGCAGACCTTTGATGTGCATCCACCACTATACTATTGTCTTGTACATACCATATCATCATTTTTCCCGGGAAAATATAGTGTGTGGTTTGCTGGAAGTATAAATATTATCTTTGGCTTACTTACACTTTTATATCTAAGAAAAATAGTCAGGTATCTTACCAAGAATGAGATAGCTGTTTTTTTGGTGTCCTGTTCACTGATATTATCATCCGGTGTTCTTTCAGCAACCACTTTCTTAAGAATGTATATAATGGCGATGTTTTTTGTAACACTGATAACATATCTGTTTATCAGGGGACTTAATGAAAGAGGACCTAAATTCTACATTGAAATAATGACAGTATCGGTTATGGGAGCACTGACCCATTACTACTATATAATTTATCTGTTTCATCTGTGTCTGATATTTGGAATTATTTTGCTGAAAAAGAAAGAGTTTTCAGGAGTGATTTTATCAGCCCTGTCTATAATCATGTCAGGAATACTAGCAGTAATCTGCTTCCCAAACATGATAGAACAGTCAATAGGTGGTGGCTACAGGGGAGCTGAAACCATCAGTAATCTATCCCACGGATCTCTTGCAGAGTATCTGAACAGAGTAAGATCCTGCTTTGATATTGTAGACAGTCAGTTGTTTGGCGGACTGTTCTTTTTGTATCTGGTTATAGGATTGATTCTGTATTTTGTTGAACGATTCATTTTAAAAAAGAAGATGGTAATTCAAATAGATGAGTGGTTACTGTTGGGAACACCAGTATTTTTCTATTTTATGTCCATATCCAAAGCAGCAGTATATCTGACAGACAGATATTTTCATCCAATCTATGCTGTTCTCATTGGATTTGTAGTAACTACCCTCTATATGTTGCTAAATGATGGCTTTGAAAAAAGAAAGGCTGTCATTATCATGTCTGTACTGCTGGTTCTGGGAAGTGTAAAAGACTTTAGAACAAACTGGTTCTATCTGTATAGACATAGTGGTGAGCTGGTGGAGTTGTCTTCATATAATAAGGACAAAAACTGTATCTATATTATGAATGATCCAAATGAGATAAATCCATCCTTTTATGAAATTAGAAATTATAATTCCGTGACCTTTGTTCCAATTGACGAGCTGGAAAAGCTGGAGGAAATAGATGTAGACTGCGCAAAGGGTCTGATTGTATCCTGTGGAAAGGCCTGTGATCAGGAGGCAATAGCCGAGGCAGTATATGAAACCTGGCCTCAGTTAGATGACTATGAAAAGCTGGGAGACCATTCTTTTTCAGTTACATATTACTTTTACAATAAAAAATGAGTGGAAATCCACTCATTTTTTTAATGACTAAGTGCAGAACGCAAAATCTTAAGCCCTTCAATATAGCGTGATTCATTATGCTCAGATATCAGAGAAATCCGCACTGCCCTGGGAATCGGAGTATTGCCAACCACAAAACGTCCGGCACTAAATATCTGAACATCTCTTTTTAACATATAGTCTTCAAATTCCATGGAGGATAGTTTGAGACTATCTGGCAAACTAAGCCATCTGATGGGACTATTCTCATGTCCGTTATTCCTGATTCCTGAAAAAATCTCATCGAAAAGCTGATTACGTCTAATTAATTCCCGAATACGTAATCCGCGAATTTCATCAAATCTTCCTGAATTAACCAGTCTGGTAAAAAGCTGCATCATGAGAGCAGGCGGAGTTATCTGCATGGAATACAGAGTCGTTGAAATATCTGAGGCATACTGCTTAGGAACACGCATTATTGCAAGCCGCAAACCAGGAGACATGATTTTGGATACACTGGCAATGATAATTCCCTGATCTTTTGCGAAGGCAGATATTGGCGGCAGGGGATCAGGCTGAAATAGTGAGTAGATGCAGTCTTCGATGCAAGGAAGACTGTGTTCAGTACAAAAATCTCCAATCATTTTTCTACACTCCCATGAAAGTTGTTCTCCCGAGGGATTATTAAAATCAGGGATAAAGTAAAATCCTTTTATATTGTGATTCTTATATACATAATCAAGGGAGTCTCTGGTAAAAGCATTATCCTTTAAGGATAGAGGAATAATCTGGATACCCAGAGTTTTGGCGGCAATTTTAAGGCCTGGATAGGTAACGCCTGTAGTAGCAATTTTATCTCCTTCCTGAAAAAGAGAAGCCAGACAGGCAAAAATACCATTTTGACTGCCCATGGAGAATAAAAGATTATCTGCTGGGGAATCAAAGTGAAGATATGACATCCATTTTCTGCAGGCCATAATCTGAAGCTCATCTAAGTCTGTAGAGGCATACTGAAGAAGCTTATAAAAGTCAGG
>DCIJ01000065.1:12908-17793 GCA_002315945.1 Lachnospiraceae bacterium UBA1729
TTTGGAAGAATTGGGCCCATTTGAATAAGTCTTTCTCTTGTGTCCTGAATAAGCAGCATGCCATGGGACGCAGCATCTGAAGACACAAAAGTCCCACTGCCTGTAACTGAGCAGATGAGGCCTCGTTGCTCGCATAGCTTGAAGGCTCTGGTTACAGTACTTAGATTAATATCCAAAAAGTCTGCCAGTTCTCTCTGAGGGGGGAGCTTGGTCCCAGGTGTGAGAACACCCTTCAGAATGTCACTTTTTAACATATCAGCTAACAGAATATAGATGGGTGTCCTGGAGCTTTTATCAAGGGAAGGCTTCCAGCTCATCGGATAAGTATCAAAAGAATTAACAGGCATATTATCTCCTTAAGTGAAAACAGATTCAATTGTCTTGCATACAATTTTAATATTGTATTCATTGTATTGCAATGATAAGCTTGGAGAAATTTTTTCAAAAAGGAGGATACAAAATGTATAGGGATAAAATATCACAGGCAAGCCTTTCTACTCCGGCTTCATTTATCAGAGGAATATTAAAAGCAACTGCTAGTGAAGATACTATTTCATTTGCAGGAGGACTCCCAAATCCTGTTTCATTTCCCAAGGAGGAAATAGAAGAGTCCACTGTCAGAGTAATAAATAAATTCGGAAGTAAGGTTTTCCAGTATGCCCAGACGGCTGGCTTACCAAAATTAAGAGAATATATTGCAAACAGACTAAACAGTACTCAGGGAATGGATGTAAAGGCAGATGAAATACTTATTACAAATGGTTCTCAGCAGGCTTTGGATCTGATTGGAAAAGTACTTATAGATAAAGGCGACAGTATTGTAATAGAATCCCCGGGATATCTGGGTGCAATTCAGGCTTTTAGTCAGTATCAGCCCAATTTTTGCCCTGTTACACTGGAGGAAGATGGAATAAACATAGAAGAGCTGGAGAAGAAATTGTGTGAGAATAATGTAAAATTCATGTACATAGTTCCAAATTTTCAAAATCCGACAGGGATATCCTATTCGATGGAAAAAAGAAAGGAAGTATATCGTCTGGTAAGGGAGCACAACTGTATTCTTGTTGAGGATGACCCCTATGGTGAACTGAAATTTGATGGAAATCCTTATGGCTATATCAGCAAAGAAGATTTCAGCGGAAGCATTCTGTTGGGATCCTTCTCAAAGATTGTAACTCCTGGAATGCGTATGGGATACATGATTGTAAGGGATGAGGAACTGCGTTTTAGAATTAACACGGCAAAAGAAGCTGCTGACCTGCATTCAAATATTTTTTCCCAGTATATCCTGACAGACTATCTGGAAAACAATGATATCGAATGTCATATCAGTAAAATCAGGAGTCTGTACAAGTCCCAGTGTGATTCAATGATAGAGGCAATAAAAGATTTTCTGCCTGCTGAGGTAAGATATACGACCCCTGAAGGTGGAATGTTTATCTGGGCCACGCTTCCAGATGGGGCATCGACCCTTAAACTATTTGAAAAAACAAGTGCGCAAAATGTAGTGTTTGTTCCCGGAGACCCATTTTATACAGATGGAAGATCGTCTTCCTCCATGAGACTGAATTACACCAATAGTTCAAAGGAGGTTATCAGGGAAGGAATGAGTCGACTGGGAAAACTGATCTGATAGACTGTATCAGGGGTTGAGGGTATTTACTTTGGGGGCATTGTCGATATAATTAGTGTAATGCAAAAGATAATTTTACCCGAACCAGTAAAAAGAATAATAGGAACTCTCTCCCAGGCAGGCTATGAGGCCTATGCAGTTGGTGGGTGCGTAAGAGACAGTATACTTGGAAGACAGCCAAATGACTGGGATATCACTACCTCTGCGACTCCTCTTGAAGTAAAGGAACTGTTTAGACGCACTGTTGACACTGGAATCCAGCATGGCACTGTAACCATACTGATTGATAACGAGGGCTTTGAGGTTACAACATATCGTATTGATGGCGAGTATGAGGATTCAAGACATCCCAAAGATGTGAAATTCACAGCCAGTCTGGCTGAGGATCTGGCCAGGAGAGATTTTACCATTAATGCTATGGCCTATAATGATGAGATGGGAATAGTGGATCTCTATGATGGCATTGGAGATATTCAAAAAAAAGTAATCCGGGCAGTTGGCAATCCCTTAAAAAGATTCGAAGAGGATGCACTAAGAATACTCAGGGCTGTCAGGTTTGCAGCGCAGTTAGGATATTCAATAGATGAAGATACCCGAAAGGCCATTGGTGTAATAGCGCCAAATCTTGAAAAAATAAGTGCCGAGAGAATACAGACAGAGCTGGTAAAACTGGTTACCTCAGAAAATCCTGATTTTTTCAGGATGGTCTATGAAACTGGAATTACAGCGATTATTATGCCTGAATTTGACAGAGCCTATAAGTGCCAGCAGAATCATCCTCATCATGTGTTCGGTGTGGGAGAGCACTGCGTGCAAAGCATGCTGTATATAAAAAATGATAAGGCATTACGGCTTACCATGCTTTTACATGATATGGGCAAACCGGAATGTAAGAGTACAGATGATAATGGAATAAATCATTTCTATGGCCATGCTGTAAAGAGCCGTGAAATTGCCAGGGAAATAATGGCCCGACTCAAATTTGATAACGATACAAGAGATAAGGTTGTAAAGCTCACCGGTTTTCATGATATTAAAATCGAATTGACTGAAAAAAGTGTTAGAAGAGCAGTCAACAAGGTGGGTGAGGATTTGTTTCTGCCACTTTTGGAAGTAAAAAAGGCTGACAGTCTTGCTCAGAATCCAGAGTTTCAGCAAGAAAAGCTGAAAATTCTGGATGAACTGTTGAAAATATATCAGGTGATAGTGGACAAAAATCAGTGTGTATCTCTAAAGAGTCTGGCAGTAAAGGGCTCTGACCTGATTAATGCCGGAATGAAACCAGGAAAAGAAATAGGCGAAAAGCTAAATGAGATGCTGGACTATGTACTGGATAATCCAGAGGATAATAATAAGGAATTTCTTCTAAAGACTTTTTTATGAAAAATACCAGAAAATATTACAATTTAATATTGCTTGGTCTGCTGTGCACAATGCTGGCAGGATGTTCTCCAAAAGATATCAACATGGATAGTCTGGCCAGATATTTTTTCAAGGATACCATTCAGGAAAATCAGAATCCATCGGATGATAATCAGGTAGTAGTGAACGGAATGGATGCTATAGGTCATGGAGCATATGACAGCAAAGATACAGCCGCAATAAAAGCATTAGATGGAGATGCATGTACCATCACACTGGTCAATCATAATACCTCAAGAGAATATACCCTTGATTATAGTGAAATCCTTCAGATACATGATAAGTATGACCAGAATATTTCCATGGCACAGCTTCACGTGGGAGATATTGTGGATGTATGCTTCCAAAAAAGCTCAAAGAAACTCATAGCGTTAAAAGCATCAATGGATGCCTGGATGTATGACAATGTAAATGATTACATCATTGACAGGGACCGTGGAGAGATATCCTTTGGAAGCAATCTGTTTTCTTTTGATAAAAAGATGGTTATAGCTGAAGAAAGGGCTGGCCTTGAGCTGGATGATATTAATGATAGTGATGTGTTAAGAGTTGCAGGCGTTGGTCAGCAGGTGTATAGCATAGTAATTACTAAAGGGCATGGTTACCTAAGACTTGAGGGTGAAGACTATTTTGTTGATGGCTGGATTGAAATAGGAAAGCAGATTCAGCGGATTACAAAGGGAATGCTAATGACAGTTCCTGTAGGGCAGCAAAAGGTTGTTATATCCAGTGGAGGTCATGGGGGACAGAAGAGTGTGACCATATACTCTGGAGAAGAGACCACCCTGAATATTGAGGATCTTAAAGGTGAAGATGTTAAGTATGGCAAGATTATCTTCACTACAACCCCTTATGATGCCACCATTTTAGTTGATGGAAAGGAAATAGATAAATCCGAACCCTGTGAGCTTGAGTATGGAATTCACTCCATGATTGCCAAAGCAGAGGGGTACGATACAATATCCCAGTATATTAAGATTGCAAAAGAAAGTGCCAGCCTTGATATTGTAATGGAGCATTCAGATTCTGTTCTGACTGAAGAACCGGATGAAGAGCTGCCGGATAATGGAGAGGTCAATATTGATACAGGTGTCTACTATGTGCATGTGGCAGCACCTATTGGGGCAGAGGTATATATGGATGGAGTATATATCGGTGTTGCTCCCACCAGTATAGAAAAGAAGGAGGGCACCCATACTATTACCCTCAGAAAAGAAGGGTACCAGAATAAGAGTTATTCTATTCAGGTCAATAGTGAGAAAAAAGATCTGGAGTTATCTTTCTCTGAGCTTGAAGAAAAGGGCGGAAGTACAAAGAAAACACAGGGTGAAGGTAATATGGGTACGGACACGGGACAAAAGGCTGAGAATCTGTTTGATGCAGCCGAAAAAATCCTTAATGGGACAGGTATTACTGATTCTGGCAATAGTCAGGGAAGTACAAATAATATTAAGATTCCAAGTACATCCAATACCATGCCAAATAATAATTAGGGAAAATGCCAATAAGGTATGATATTTCTTGACAAAAGGGGATAATTACTATATAAGTATACCTAGTCGTTTTTTGAAAAAGCGCATAATCTCGATGTTTAAGGAGGAGTTATACAATGAACAAGACAGAATTAGTTGCAGCTATCGCAGAGAAAGCTGGTTTAACAAAGAAAGACGCTGAGGCAGCATTAAAGGCATTTACAGATGTTGTTACAGAAGAACTTAAGAAGGGTGAGAAGATCCAGTTAGTTGGATTTGGTACTTTCGAAGTATCTGAAAGAGCAGCAAGAGAAGGCAGAAATCCTCAGACTGGTAAGGCTATGAAGATTGAAGCTTC
>DCIJ01000065.1:17829-57344 GCA_002315945.1 Lachnospiraceae bacterium UBA1729
GCTGGTAAGGCTCTTAAGGATGCTGTAAACGCTTAATTTATAGTATCAGGTTTTACAAAATGAAATTCCTGGCTGTCCTGTAGGGGCAGCCTTTTTCAATTAAAAACAGATTTATAGACTGGAGAAAAAATGAGACTGGACAAATATCTAAAGGTTTCTAGACTGATAAAAAGACGTACTGTTGCAAATGAGGCCTGTGATGCAGGCAGAGTTATGGTTAATGGAACAGTTGCCCGTGCTTCCTACAATGTTAAGGTTGGAGATGTCATTGTAATATTGTTTGGAAACAAGGAAGTAAAGGTTGAAGTAACTGACGTTCAGGAGACTGTAAGGAAGGAAGAAGCCAAAGAACTATTCAAATACGTGGAATAGTTGACATAAGAGTCGATAAATTGTATTATTAGACTAATGTTAACATAATTATGGGGCTATGTATGTACAGAAGGAAAGCGGCATTTAGAAAACACAGGCAACACCAATTGTCTGTCATAGGGATTATTATTGTCGTAATGCTGTTGTGCATGGTTGTTGGCATAGGCTGTAATAATCTTAGTAAAAAACTTGCAACCTATAAGCAGAGAGAAATTGTGTTGCAGGAACAGATTGCTGCGGAAGAAGAGCGGGCGGTAAAGATAGAAGAGTATAGAAAATATACCAAAACCAAAAAGTTTGCTGAGGAAGTAGCAAAGGACAAGCTGGGGCTTGTGTATGAAGGTGAGATAATATTTCGTGAAGAAAAATAAGGACTATAGGTTAAACCTGTAGTCCTTTTGTTGTATTATAGTATTAGTTATTCATTCCAGCTAAGACGATGCAGGTGGCCTTCCAATTCCATATTGTTGAAATTGTTTTGCCTCAGTGCTTCATAAAGCACCACGGCAGCACTGTTTGAAAGATTAAGAGAGCGGATATCAGGATTCATGGGAATACGGATACAGTATTCTTCATTATCTACCAGTATTTCCTCTGGGATACCGGCACTTTCCTTTCCAAACATTATGAAATCATCAGGGCCAAAGCTTACATCAGAATATACCTGATGGGCTTTTGTTGTGGCATACCAGATTCTTGCATCCGGGTGCTCAGCCTTAAATTCAGAAAAGTTCATATAACGGTGTACGTCAAGATGTTGCCAGTAATCCATACCTGCCCGTTTTATGGATTTATCATTTATTAAAAAGCCCAATGGCTCTATTAAATGCAGAGATGTACCGGTGGCAACGCAGGTTCGACCAATGTTGCCAGTGTTTTGCGGAATCTCTGGCTCATATAAAATAATATTCATATTAGTTCTCCGTTTTTTGATTATGATACCACAAAGGAGTAAAAGATGTCAGATAATTTAAATCAGGTTTCAGCAGGCAATAAACTTCATATTGGATTCTTTGGAAAGAGAAATAGTGGTAAGTCCTCTTTGATAAATGCACTATGTTCCCAGGAGGTCTCAATAGTGTCAGATACTCCGGGAACTACTACTGACGCGGTGTACAAATCCATTGAGTTAAGAGGCATTGGTGCATGTGTGCTTATGGATACTGCCGGCTTCGATGATTTTGGAACACTTGGTAAGCAGCGTGTGGAAAAAACCAGACTGGCAGCCCAAAAAAGTGATGTGGCGGTAATAGTGTGTGCTGATACCAAACTGGTCCTGGAACAGGAGTGGTACAAAGATTTCCATAGGAGAAATATTCCGGTTATTTTCCTGATAAGCAAAGAGGACATATTGGGAGATACAGAACCTATCAGAGAGGCAATAGGAAAAATAACCAAAGAGATTCCAATTGCAGTAAGTGCAGTGACTGGCTTTGGACTGGACATACTAAAGGAGCAGCTGATGAGGGCTGTTCCGGATGAATGGGAGATTCGTACCCTGACAGGAGATCTGGTTAAGGAAGGGGACTCAGTAATGTTGGTTATGCCCCAGGATATGGAGGCACCAAAGGGTAGACTGATACTTCCCCAGGTCCAGACTATTAGAGAGCTTTTGGATAAGAGGTGCATTGTTACCTGTACAACTGGTGAGGATATGCCCAAAGCAATAGCTGCATTAAAAAAAGCACCTGATTTGATAATCACAGATTCACAGGTGTTTAAGACCGCTTATGAAAACAAACCTGAAGAAAGCAGGCTGACCTCTTTTTCCATGCTTTTTGCAGCATACAAAGGAGATATTGATTACTATGTGAAGAGTGCAGAATGCTTTGAAAAACTGGAAAAGACTTCAAGGATTCTGATAGCTGAGTGCTGTACTCATGCTCCTTTGGAGGAAGATATCGGAAGGGTGAAATTACCTAATCTTCTTAGAGAAAAGTATGGACATTATCTTCAGATAGATATAGTAAGTGGGACAAACTTCCCAAAAGACTTAGAAAAATATGATTTGATAATACAGTGTGGGGGATGTATGTTTAGCAGAACCTATGTGAAAGCAAGAATAGATATTGCCAAGGCAAAAGAAGTGCCAATGACAAACTATGGAGTTGCATTGGCATATCTTAATGGAATATTAGATAAGGTTACAATATAAACGGCTTATATTGAATTCAGAATTTCAGGTATTTGACTGAGTGAGGATACTTCAAATTCTGGAATGATTTCAGATACATTTTTTGTGCCTCTGGGATTCAGCCAGATTGTGTGAATACCCTGTTGTACTCCACCCTTCATATCAGAAGAAAGAGAGTCGCCAATTATGACAGTCTCCCCAGGCCTAAAGTCTGGAATATGTGAGAAGCAGTAATCAAAATACTGGGCAGAGGGCTTGTTGTGTCCGATTTCTTCAGAAATAAATACATCACTAATGTAATTTAGTATACCTGACTCTCTTGTCCTTTTACGCTGAACATCACTAATGCCATTGGTGACTATGTACAGACGGTAGTTTTTACAGGTCTGTTCCAGTAGTTCCTTAGCGTAAGGCATGTATTTATGACCATCTGCCAGATTGCTTTCATATATTCTGGCAGCATTCACCGCATCAAAGTCAAGCTTAAATTCTGCCAGGAAATTTTTAAACCTCTCTACTTTAAGCTTAGGTACAGTGGTAAGTCCCTTCTCAAGAAGCTTCCATTGGGCCAGATTAATTTCGCTATACCTTGAAATTATTTCAGCAGTAGGATTAAGGCCAAAAGTTCTGAGAGTTTTGTCAAGAGCTGCTTCTTCAGCAGCATCAAAATCAAGTAATGTATTATCAAGATCAAAAAGTAGAGTGGTAATGCTCATGATGGGCTCCTTTCAGCTTGTTACTGACATTTTACACTATAAAAAAGATATAAAAAAGAAGGAAAAAAACGTGGAACAGTATGATGTAAATAAACTCAAGGAAATAGTAATAAATGCAAAACCTTTATTTCTAAATAAAGAAGAATCTTCCCATATAAAAGTGAAAGGGGCGGCAAACTTTGTTACAGAGGTTGATACTCATGTTCAAAGCTACATGCAGGAACACTTAAAGGTACTATATCCGCAAGTCCAATTCATGAGTGAAGAAAAGTCCAATGATGAGATTGATTTTTCAAAGGCAGTATGGATTCTTGATCCGGTGGATGGAACAACAAATCTCATTCATGATTTCCACGGGTCCAGCCTGTCTCTGGGACTGGCAGTAAATCGCCAAGTCATTATTGGAATAGTATATAATCCTGATACTGACGAACTTTTTTGGGCCAAAAAGGGAGAGGGAGCTTATCTGGAGACACTTCATGATGGAAAAGTAACGAAGCTTTCTGTAAGTGAAATTGATGAGATGGGAGAGGCCCTGGTGGGAATGGGATCTTCTCCTTACAAAAAACACTGGGCGAAACTGATTTTCGAAATAAATGCCAAGATCTTTGAAGAGGTGGCAGATTTCAGGAGAATCGGTTCGGCTGCCATTGAAATGGCCTATGTGGCAGCAGGCAGGATGGAAGTCTTTTATGAGGCGGAGCTTAATCCGTGGGATTATGCGGCTGGAAAGCTACTGATAGAAGAAGCGGGTGGTCTGGTAACGACTTATGATGGAGAAGTACCTGATATTTCAAAAAAACTGTCTATAGTGGCATCCAATGGTCCTATAGGAAAGATTCTGGTGGAGAAGTATCTTCCCGCTGAAGAAGAATTTACAAAAATTGGCAGCCAGGCGGGTGCTTAGAATATTTCACAATTATTTCATAACTAATTGGAGTGAAATGTGATACACTAGGTGAAGTCGAAGAAGATATTCTTTGTTATGAAAGGAGATTTAGAAAAGTGATATTTTTAATAATTTTAGCAGTGGTACTTGTTGCGTTATTTAAGACCATCAGAGTAGTTCCCCAGGCTCAGGCCTATGTAATGGAGTGGTTTGGAAGTTATCAGACAACATGGAGCAACGGACTTCATGTTAAGGTGCCAATCGTTCAGCGTATTGCAAAAAAGGTATCCTTAAAGGAGCAGGTGGCAGATTTCCCACCTCAGCCAGTTATTACTAAGGATAATGTTACAATGCAGATTGATACCGTTGTATACTATAGCATTGTTGATCCCAAGTTATTTACCTATGGTGCTGAGAGACCACTTGTTGCACTGGAGAATCTGACAGCAACAACTCTGCGTAACCTGATTGGTGAACTGGAACTGGACCAGACACTTACCAGCCGTGATACCATTAACGGCAAGATGCAGAACATACTTGACGAAGCTACCGACCCATGGGGAATTAAAGTACACCGTGTTGAGCTCAAGAACATCATCCCTCCTAAGGAGATTCAGGAGTCCATGGAGAAGCAGATGAAGGCTGAACGTGAAAAGAGACAGACCCTGTTAGAGGCAGATGCTCACAGACAGAGTATTGTTACCCGTGCTGAAGGTGACAAGCAGGCCATGGTTCTTAAGGCTGAGGCTGAAAGAGATGCTGCAATTGCAAGAGCAACTGGTAAGGCTGAAAGTATTCGTCTTGTATATGAAGCTGAGGCAAAGGGTCTTGAAATGTTGGCATCAGCTCAGGTTAACAACAATGTACTTACAATCAAGAGACTTGATGCTCTTAAGGAAATGGCAAATGGTAATGCTACCAAGATGATCATTCCTACAGATGTATTAACTGCTACTTCAGATACATTTTTGAAGGGTGAAATGTTTGGCGAAGGCTTTAAGGATGATATTGCTCCTCAGAAAAAAACAGCTGCAAAGGCTCATGTGAAAGATGACTGCTGTGAAAGCACTGAAAGAAGCCATGTTACAGCTGATATTGTAAACAATCAGTAATGAGTAAAAATAGCCTGAAAAAGGGATAAAAATTTTTTCTAAAAAAAATTAAAAAAATACTTGCATAAATAAAAATGATGTAGTAATATATCACTTGCGTTGCGGAAGCGACGCAGGAAACGCGCCTCTAGCTCAGCTGGCAGAGCACCTGACTCTTAATCAGGGTGTCCAGGGTTCGAACCCCTGGAGGCGCATTTACCCTTAAGGGTTTTTCATAGATTCATCTCCATATTCAGACCAGAAGGTCTTTCATGAAAGAGCGAAAGCTCTTATTTTTTTACCTATGAGGAAATAGCAATGGCATATTTAGGAAATCCCACCAATACAGTAGCAGTTCTTAATACCTACGGTTTTCGTTTTCAAAAAAAATATGGTCAGAACTTTCTGATTGACAGCAATATTCTTGAAAATATTGTGGATGCAGCTGGTGTTACAAAGGATGACATGGTTTTGGAAATTGGACCAGGAATAGGAACACTTACTCAGTATCTGGCTGAAAGAGCAAGGCAGGTAGTTGCAGTTGAGATAGATGATAATCTCATTCCTATCTTACAGCATACCTTATCTGAATATGATAATGTCACAGTAATTCATAATGATGTGCTTAAAGTGGACTTAAAGGCTCTTGCAGATGAGAAAAATGGCGGGAAGCCTATTAAGGTAGTTGCTAATCTTCCATATTATATAACTACACCAATTATTATGGAGCTCTTGGAAAAAGGAGTTCCCTTTGAAAGCCTGACAGTTATGGTTCAAAAGGAAGTTGCTGACAGAATGCAGTCTGGACCTGGAAGTAAGGACTATGGTGCACTGTCCCTGGCTGTGCAATACTACACTGAACCCTGTGTAAAGCTTGAAGTAAGTCCCAACTGCTTTATGCCCAGACCCAATGTGGGAAGCAGTGTCATAAGGCTTACAAATAAGAAGGATAATCGTGTCAGCGTAAAGAATGAAGAGATGTTGTTCAGGGTTATCAGAGCAGCTTTTAATCAAAGAAGAAAGACTCTGGCAAATGCCCTTTCCAATGCTTCAAATCTCTCCTGCAACAGAAATGATGTGGTAGACGCACTTCTTAAAATGGGCTTGTCAGAGTCTATACGAGGTGAGGTGCTTACATTAGAGCAGTTTGCACTTCTCACAGATTTATTAGGATAATTCCTTAATTAATTCCACAAGTTTTTCAACAGCATTACCTGCATTGCTTGCATTCATGCGATCAATGTAGGTTTGTCTATTTTTATACAACTCATTAATCTTATCTACAAGTATTGATTCAATCAGATCATCCTCATCAAGGACCATACTTAATCCCTGAGATTCAAAGGACTTGGCATTTAATATCTGATCACCTCTTGAGCTTGCAAGAGACAGAGGAATTAACAGGTTAGGCTTCTTCATGGCCACCAGCTCGCATATCGCGTTGGCTCCAGCTCTTGAGACTACAATGTCAGCCAAAGCGAATAAATGCTTTAAGTCATCAGTAACATACTCAAACTGCTTGTAACCCTCTGTAGTAAGTAACAGATTATCAACCTTTTCTTTTCCACAGATATGGATTATCTGATAGTTTTCCAAAAGCTTCGGAAGAGCTTCTCTGACACTTTTATTTACAGAAGAAGCACCAAGACTTCCACCAATAACCATCATGACAGGTTTGTCCATGTTAAAACCACAGAGACTACGACCTATTTCTTTGTCACCACATAACAGGTCCTCTCTTATGGGACAGCCAATATGCATGGCTTTCTCTGCAGGGATTCCTCTGAGAGTTTCAGGGAAATTACAGCATACTTTTTTGGCAACAGGAATGCAAAGCTTGTTGGCAAGACCAGGGGTCATATCTGACTCGTGAATGATGCATGGAATATGAAGGGAATGAGCAGCGCGTACAACAGGAACAGATACAAACCCGCCCTTTGAAAATACAATATCGGGCTTAATCTGCTTCATGATTCGTTTTGCATCAAAATATCCCTTAATTACACGGAAAGGATCTGTGAAATTCTTGGCATCAAAATATCTGCGAAGCTTGCCGGTTGAAATACCATAATAAGGGATACCAGCATCTTCAAGAAGCTGCTTTTCAATTCCGGTAAAGGAGCCAATATAGAAGACCTCAAAGCCTTCTGCCTTCAGATGTGGAATAAGTGCAAGATTAGGTGTAACGTGGCCAGCACTACCGCCACCAGTAAGAACTATTTTTTTCATAATGACCTCGAAAAAATGTATTATTTATATAAACTAAAGCGTATCATACCACATGGCATATATATTGAAAAGCTTTGAGACAGTGTGTTAAAATCAGAATAGTGCGCCAGTTGTTTGCACTAAAGAATTAGAGAGCATAGGTATGCACATGGAAGGCTATTTGATAAAGCTGTATAAAAATGGAGGACTGCTATGAAAATTGTAATTCTTGAAAGGCTTAGTGTTGGTATAGATGTAAGTATAGATATCTTCAATGATCTGGGAGAGGTTACTTCATACGACAATACGGTTGAAGAGGCTGATATCAGGGAAAGAGTTAAAGATGCTGATGTAGTAATCTTTAACAAGGCTAAGATGAATGAATCAACCTTAAAAGATGCCCCAAATGTAAAGCTAATATGTGCATTTGCAACAGGCTATGATTGTGTTGATCTGGAGTATTGTAAAAAGAGGGGTATCACTGTGTGCAACGTAGTAAACTATTCTACAGATGCCGTTGCACAGCATACCTTTGCCATGATGTTCTATCTGTTAGAGCATCTGCCTCACTATGATAAATATGTTAAATCAGGAGAATATGGGGCTCAGAGCAGATTTTCCAATTTTGACCTTCCATTTGTTGAGCTGGCAGGAAAAACCTGGGGAATCGTCGGAATGGGAAACATTGGTCGCAAGGTTGCTCATATTGCACAGGCTTTTGGATGCAGAGTTATTTTCTACTCTGCTTCAGGAAACAGCTCATGCACGGATTATGAAAGAGTTGATTTTGATACACTGCTTAAGGAGTCGGATTTCCTGTCTACACACTGCCCCTTAAGTGATAAAACAAGAGACCTTATTGACGCACAGGCATTAAAGAAAATGAAAAATACGGCAATCCTTATCAATGTTGCCAGGGGACCGGTTGTTAATAATGTGGACTTGTATGATGCTCTGGAAAAGGGTGAGATTCTGGCAGCAGGCCTTGACGTAATTATGCAGGAGCCAATTACTGACGATAATCCATTGTCAAAGATTATGGATAGCAATAAGCTCCTTATCACCCCACATATGGCATGGGCATCAACCGAAGCCAGATACCGTCTGGTTAATGAAGTGTATGAGAACATCAAAGCATTTTATGCCAATAACCCAAGAAATGTAATCGTATAATAAAGTATAGACTGGAGAATTATAATGAAAAAAATAGGTATTATTGGAGCTATGGAGATTGAGGTAGAGACCCTTAAAAGCCATATGGAAATAAAGAGAACTGTAGAAAAGGCCAGCATGGTATTTGAAGAGGGTGTTCTCAATGGTGTCGATGTTGTAGTTGTAAGAAGTGGTGTTGGCAAGGTAAATGCAGGAATCTGTGTTCAGATACTTGCAGACCTGTTTGATGTAACTCACATTATCAACACTGGTGTAGCAGGCTCTCTTGATGCAGCTATTAATATTGGTGATATAGTTGTATCAACTGATGTAATGTATCATGATGTAGATGCAACAATATTTGGATATGATCTGGGAGAGGTTCCACAGCTGGGTGTAAAATCATTTGTTGCAGACCAGTCCATGGTAAAGAAAACCATGGAGGCTCTTCAGATTACTGCAAAAGAAGAGTGTGCAGGATATGAAGGAAGAGTACTCAGTGGCGATCAGTTTGTTGCTTCTGATGATGTGAAGACACGACTGGTAAATCAGTTTAAAGGTTCATGTACAGAGATGGAGGGCTGCGCAATAGCTCATGCCAGCTATCTGAACCATATTCCTTTTGTAATTATCAGAGCTATATCTGACAAGGCAGACCACAGCGCAGAGGTTGATTATCCTTCCTTTGAGAAGAAGGCTGCCGGTATTTCTGCCAAACTTGTAGAGTATTTAATCACAACAATCTAGGAGGATGTTATGGAAAAAATTGCGAGCTTTACTATTGATCATATAAAACTTCAGCCTGGTGTATATGTGTCCAGGTATGACCGTTTTAAGGACGTTGTAATTACTACCTTTGATTTGAGAATGACCAGTCCTAATGAGGAGCCTGTCATGAATACTGCCGAAATGCATACAATTGAGCATTTGGCAGCAACCTTCTCAAGAAATGATAAGGATTATGCTGACAGAACTGTATATTTTGGACCTATGGGATGCAGAACGGGATTTTATCTTCTTCTGGAGGGAGAACTGACCAGTAAAGAGGTTCTGCCTTTTGTAACTAAGATGTTTGAGTTTGTAAGAGATTTTGAAGGAGATGTTCCTGGCGCCAGCGCAAAAGATTGTGGCAATTATCTGGATATGAATCTTCCAATGGCAAAATATCTGGCAAAGAAATATCTTGATGTACTGTATAATATTGATGATTCAAGACTGGTATATCCAGAATAGGATTTTGTTGATAAATTATGGCGGAAGGAGTTACTGAAATGAAAAAGAAAATCGGTATTGTGGTAGCCATTGAAATGGATGCTGTAAAAGAGAAATATGGCGCACCTGTAGATACATCTGTCGTATATGGATATGAAGTGCTTACATATGAAAAGGAGAACTGTGAGATGTTCTTCATCAATTCCGGAGCTGGTGAAATAGCTTCTTCGGGAGCAGCGCAGGTATTAATATCAGATTATAAGGTAGATATGATACTAAACTTTGGTGTTGTTGGTGCTCTGACAGAAGTGATTTCAACAGCAGCGCTATGTATTGTGGAAGATGTTGTTGACATTGACTTTGGCTCAGATGGCTGGCTGAATCTGCCACGAGGTCAGCATCCTGGTGAAGATAGCGAAATGATAAAGCTGGATGAAAAATTACTGGATATTGCCCTTGGTGTAAATCCCGGATTGGTTAAGGTTAGATGCGCATCTACCAACAGCTTTAGGGACGAGGCCCAGGACAAGGCTTCCATTCATGAAAAATTCAATGCAGATATCTGCGAAATGGAGTGTGCAGGAATAGCATATACCTGTAAGCGTTCCAAAGTCCCCTTCATGTCACTAAAGGCAGTCTCAGACAGTCTGATTGGTGGGGGCAAAGAGTTCTTCGTTGAATTGAACAAGGTATCAAAGCTTTGTTTTGATGTACTGGATCAGGTTGTTGATAAATTATAAGAACATGGGGCACGATAGTGCGAATGTTCGTGTGAAAAATCGAGTAGGAGTCAGCCTACTCGATTTTTTAGTAGTAGAATTTATTATTTTTTAATAAACATTTAATCGAATATTCGTACACATGTGTATATTAGTGATACAATAGCACTATGAAAATAAAAACCAGACTATTATTAATGTTTATAGGAATTTCAGTAATACCATTGATTATGGCTGCAGTGGGATTTTGTGCCATTTATTCATTCCTGGCCCATGTTCCAATTTACAGTCTTGAATTTGCAACAATGGAAAGATTTATATCCAAGCATATGCTAAAGGATATTATTGTGTTGTTTATTCTGATTCTGGTAATTACAGGAGCCTTCCTATCAAGATGGATTTCACACAGTGTATTTAGTAAGATTTTGCTGTTGAATGAAGCGATGAAAAATGTTGCTGATGGGAATTTTGAATATCAGCTGCCAGTTCCTGAAAATATTGAATGTGAAGATGAAATGGATTCCCTCTATAGAAATTACGAGGAAATGAGACTCAGACTTAAGGAATCTGCACTGGAAAAGATTGAAAGCGAGAAGCAGTACAGAGAGCTGGTAAGCAATATTACCCATGATTTGAAGACACCCATCACTTCAATTAAGGGATATGTAGAAGGTATCATAGATGGTGTAGCTAATACTCCTGAAAAACAGGAGAAGTATATTAAGACCATATATACAAAAGCAAATGATATGGACAGACTGATTAATGAGCTGACTTATTATTCAGGGGTTAATTCTAATAGAATTCCATATAACTTCCGAAAGCTTAATGTATGTGATTACTTTAATGACTGTGTTGAAGAACTGGGAATTGATATGGATTCCAGAGGTATCAGGTTAAATTATAGTAATCTGTTAAGTCCGGATACAGTGGTTATTGCTGATGCTGAGCAGATGAAAAAAGTAATTAATAATATCATTGGCAATTCACTAAAATATATGGATAAGGAGCAGGGCGTTATTGATATTAGAATTCTTGACGAGAATGACTCCATCTGTATAGAGATAGAAGATAATGGACGAGGCATATCAGCTAAGGACTTACCAAATATTTTTGACAGGTTCTATAGAACAGATGCTTCCAGAAATTCTGCTAAGGGTGGTAGTGGAATCGGATTATCTATTGTAAAGAAGATTATAGAGGACCATGGTGGGTATATCTGGGCAACCAGTAAGGAAAGAGAGAGTACCTGCATACACTTTGTCCTTAGAAAATATCAGGAGGTTGTAAATGAGTAAAGTATTAATCATAGAAGATGAAGTTGCCATTGCTGAACTGGAAAAAGATTATCTTGAAATGAACGATTATGAGGTAAGACTGACCCATGATGGTGAAGAGGGGTTAAAAGCCGCATGTGGCGAAGAGTTTGACCTGATTGTGCTGGATCTAATGCTTCCGGGTATGGATGGCTTTGAAGTATGTAAGCGTATTCGTGAAAAATCCAATGTTCCAATCATTATTGTATCTGCCAAGAAGGAAGATATTGATAAAATCAAGGGTCTGGGTCTCGGTGCAGATGATTATATGACAAAGCCCTTTAGCCCTAGCGAGCTGGTTGCCAGAGTTAAGGCGCATATTGCCCGTTATGAAAGACTCGTTGGACAGGCTACCCAAAGCAATGACATAGTTGAAATCAGGGGCTTAAAAATAGATAAAACCGCAAGAAGAGTAACCATCAATGGTGAGGAGAAAGCTTTTACCACCAAAGAATTTGACCTGCTTACATTCCTGGCAGAGCATCCAAATCATGTATATACCAAGGATGAACTTTTCAGATATATTTGGGATATGGAGTCCTATGGTGATATTGCAACGGTTACTGTTCATATCAAGAAAATACGAGAAAAAGTAGAAGCAGATACCTCAAAGCCTCAGTATATTGAGACCATTTGGGGCGTAGGCTATAGATTTAAGGTGTGATCCTACAGAGTGTAATTTTACAAAGATAATATAGAAAGAAATTTAAGAAGGCCACAGCAGATTGTTTTCTGTTGTGGCCTTGATTTTTGTATTCAGTAAGAATTGTTTTTATACTTATTCAGCTGCAATAAGCTTCTTGGTAACAGGAGCCTTGAGAAGAATAGTTGCGGCAGCAACTGTAAGAATAAGTTCTGGAAGCAGGTATGCTCCATTATAAGCTAAGCTATAGATATAGGTATTGTCCGTTGAAAATCCAGGCCAAAGATCACCAACACTTGCCCAGATAATGCATCCACTTAAAAAGTGCATAATGAATCTGACAGTAATAGCAACTACTATTCCACATATCCAGCCTGGAAATTTCTTTTTTCTGAAGATACCAGCCAGACCAACAGCGGTATATGGAAGAATGTAATCAAAAAGAATACATCCAATAAGCATTCCACCAGTAAGACCCCATCCGAAAAGACCATCCATGATGCCCTGAGCAAACTGAATAAGAGAAAGAGCAAAGGATGCGGTAAGACCAGCCTTAAGGCCTCTCTTGATTGAGTAAAGGCAAATTGGAAGCATACATACTAATGATACTGAACCGCCCCAGGGCATTCTGTAGATTCTGATGTAGCTTAATACTGCGGCAAGGGCTACCATTACAGCTCCCTCAACCATGATTTTTGTTTTGTTTTGTTGCATAAAAAATCCTCCTTAATTTGTAGGAGGAGCATAATAAGAGAAAGAAATCTCTTTGGCTTCCCTACGTCGGTATTATCCGAATCAGGTAATGAGGGTCTAAAAACAATAGTTCAGCAAAAATTGTTTTAGTCTCAGCGTTTGCTCCCCTAGCATTTGTTTAGTTCTTCCAAATAATAGCATCAAAGATTATATTTGTCATCCAAATTGTCGAAAATGCGAAAAACATATGAAAATGATTTGAAAAAACACTGAGTATTTTGTATTATTGACGGGATGAAAAAACCGTGAAAATTCGCAATTTATGGGGATTTTCGAGAAATGATACATAAAAAGGAGAAAACCGATGGCAGAATGGAAAAATTATGATCTGCTTGCTTCAGCAAAAGAACTTGAAGCAATGGCTGGAAAAGTTGATCTGACAAAAGCAATGGCAGGTGAAGCAGGAGCTGAGAGAGTAGCAAAGTATTCAGTGCCTATGTCCAATGGACTTGCATATAATTTTGCAGCAAAGCAGGTTGATGATGAAGTACTTGAGGTTCTTGATAAAATGGCAAAAGAGGCAGGCCTCATTGAAAAATTTGAGGAGCTGTACAATGGAGCTGTAATTAATACTGGTGAGAAGAGACTTGTTCTGCATCAGCTTACCCGTGGCCAGCTGGGCAAGGATGTAGTTGCTGATGGTGTTAACAAGAGAGAATTCTATGTTGGTGAGCAGACTAAAATTGCTGAATTTGCTAACAAGGTTCATGCTGGTGAGATTACAAATGCAGCTGGAGAGAAGTTTACAACTGTAGTTCAGATTGGTATCGGTGGATCAGACCTTGGTCCCAGAGCTATGTATCTTGCACTTGAGAACTGGGCAAAAGCAAATAATACATTCAAGATGGAAGCAAAGTTCATCAGCAATGTAGATCCTGATGATGCAGCTGACGTACTTAACAAGATTGATGCAGCTCATTCTGTATTTGTTCTTGTATCAAAATCAGGAACAACTCTTGAAACACTTACAAATGAAAGCCTTGTAAAGGATGCACTTAAGAAGCAGGGACTGGATCCTTCCAAGCACATGATTGCTGTTACAAGTGAGACATCACCTCTTGCCAAGAGCAGTGACTATCTGGCAGCATTCTTCATGGATGACTATATTGGTGGACGCTACAGCTCATGCTCAGGTGTAGGCGGAGCGGTTCTTTCACTTGCATTTGGACCTGAAGTATTTGCAAAGTTCCTTGATGGTGCAGCAGCAGAGGATAAGAATTCTAAGAATGCAGAACTTCTTAAGAACCCTGCCATGTTAGATGCTCTCATTGGAGTATATGAGAGAAATGTATTAGGATATCCTGCAACAGCAGTTCTTCCTTACTCTCAGGCAATGAGCCGTTTCCCTGCTCATCTTCAGCAGATGGATATGGAATCAAATGGTAAGAGCGTAAACCGCTTTGGTGAGCCTATTGATTATGTAACAGGACCTCTTATCTTTGGTGAGCCTGGTACAAATGGTCAGCACTCTTTCTATCAGCTTCTCCATCAGGGAACCGATACTGTTCCTATGCAGTTTATTGGATTCAGAAATAATCAGGCAGGTCTGGATATCGATATCCAGGGAAGCACAAGCCAGCAGAAGCTTTGCGCTAATGTGGCTGCACAGATTATGGCTTTTGCTTGCGGTAAGCAGGATGAAAATAAGAATAAGAATTTTGCAGGTAACAGACCTTCAAGTATCATCATTGGAGATAAGCTGACTCCTGAAACTCTTGGCGCATTGCTTGCACACTTTGAGAACAAGGTTATGTTCCAGGGATTTGTATGGAACCTTAACAGCTTTGATCAGGAAGGCGTTCAGCTGGGTAAGGTACTTGCAAAGAAGGTGCTTGCTCATGAAACTGACGGTGCACTTAAAGCATACAGTGATCTGTTAAATATCTAGAAATAATATTAATATTGATTTGGTCTGTGCCATAGGGCGCAGACCAATTTTTTCTGACTATTGCGAATAAAGTGAAAACTGATTATACTATGGTCTGCAAAACTGAATTTGTAGTAGGAAGTAATCAGAAATGGATTTTGGAAGTATCAATTTTTTGCTGGTTTTTCTCCCTTTGTTTTTAGTGCTTTTTTGGATATGTCCAAATAGGGAGAGAAATGAGCTTCTTTTTTTCGGAAGCCTGATTTTTGTAGGGTTGGCAGATATAAAAGGACTGGCGGTATTATGCGTCTCGCTGGTCATAAACTATGAACTGGCAAAGCTTATTGAAGGAGAAAGAGCTAAGAAAAGTAGTGCCCGTATGGCAGCAGGCATCTTGTCTCTTGGAATTATACTAAATTTAAGTATTTTATTCTTTTTTAAAGTAAATGGGCTGGTGGTTGGAATAAGCTTTTATTCCTTTACTGCTATAGGATATTTAATTGATGTATATAAAAAAGAAATAAAAGCTGAGCAGAGTATAGTTAAGTTTGGCGCATTCCTGTGTATGTTTCCAAAGCTTTGCATGGGTCCCATTGTCCAGTATAAGGATTTGGAAAGAAATCTTATAAAAAAGAAGTTTTCCGCTGAAAGTATACAGGAGGGCATAAAGCTTTTAATAGTTGGACTGGCTGCCAAGATACTGATTGCAGACAGACTTAACATGCTATGGCATGAGTTGGAGGTTACAGGCTATGACAGCATTTCAACTCCATTAGCATGGATTGGAGCGTTGGCATTTTCTCTGAAGCTGTATTTTGATTTTTATGGCTACTCCCTTATGGCAATTGGCTGTGGAAAAATGTTGGGAATAGATATTCCTGATAATTTTCAGGTGCCCTATATGTGTAAGTCGGTAAGAGAGTTTTACAGATGCTGGCATATCACATTGGGAAAATGGTTTTCCAGATATGTATATATTCCAATGGGTGGAAATAGAAAAGGTGAGCTGAGAACACTGTGCAATCTGTTTGTTGTATGGGTATTGACCTCAGCATGGCATGGATTTACCTTAAACTATTTTATCTGGGGTGGAATATTATTCCTATGCATTTCCATGGAGCGTCTGTTGAAAATACAGTCTCATATATATCTGATATTTGTAATAATGATATCCTGGGTTGCCTTTGCAATTACAGACACTGGGTTGCTAATTACATATTTCCAGAGAATGTTTAATCTGGTGCCAGTGGCAGTTAGCAATGAGGGAGACTGGATTTCTGCCATTAGCAGATATCCCTTCGAATTTGCGCTGGGTCTGATATGCGCAACGCCAATAGTCAATGATGTATATGGGATAATAAAAAATAAATTTTGGGGATGGATTGTTTTGTCCGGAGTTTTCTGGGTGTGCATCTGGAGAATAATTGTAGAAGGCAGTAATCCATTTATGTATGGAGCATTTTAATGAAACTGAAAACCCAAATTAAAACCTGGGGTTTTACAGTGGTTCTTCTTATTGAAGGAATACTGTTTGCAGGTGGATATTTTTCATATAATATTTTGAATACTATAGCTGCTGAGGAAGTTACTGATGCTGTTGTCTCTGAGGAAGAAATGGCAGAATCCGGTGAAAACAATACGGCGCAATATTCTGATGATGGCGTTGAAATAACAGAATCAGAAGATGCAGCAGTTACTGAAACGGAGCAGGCAGTAAAAAAGCCTACATGGCAGGCAGTAGGAAATAATTACTTTAGAAATGCACTTTTTATTGGAGATTCAAGAACGGTTGGTTTGAGTTCTTACAGTAATCTAAAGGGGATTTCAACGTTTTATAGTAATACAGGCCTTACTATTGCGAAACTTATGAAGAAAGCTATTGTGCCCAAGGCCGGTGGAGGTAAGATAACTGTTGAACAGGCTCTGACTGAGAAACAGTTTGGAAAGATTTATATTAATCTGGGAATTAATGAGCTGGGAAGCGGATCAAATGAAGCTTTTCTGGCGTCATATTCAAATCTGATAGAAGAAATAAAAACACTTCAGCCAGATGCAGTAATATACATTCAGTCAATAATGAAGGTTACACAGGCTCATTCTGAGAAAAATGTGTATGGCGTCAATAACGCAAAAATACAGGAAAGAAATGCCGGACTGGAAACACTGGCTGATAATGAAAGAGTATTTTACATTGATATAAACCCTTCTGTATGCACAAAGGATGGCGCCTTAAATCCTGAATATACCCAGGATGGGGTTCACCTGAAAGCAAAATATTATGATTTGTGGACATCATTACTTAAATCTAAAGCAGTAATGTTTAAATAGAGAAAAGTTTTAATGAAAATGGCATAAAGCCAAAGAGGAGAGAAGTTATGAAACAATTTACACCAAAGCTTTTCGATGTAATGAAAAGCTACACTAAGGAGCAGATGATAAAGGATATTGTATCCGGTATCATAGTTGCAATTATTGCCCTTCCTTTGTCAATTGCATTGGCACTGGCCAGTGGAGTTGGCCCTGAGCAGGGTATTTATACAGCAATTGTTGCTGGTTTTGTTATTGCATTTTTAGGAGGAAGCCGTGTCCAGATAGCTGGCCCAACAGCAGCGTTTGCAACAATAGTTGCAGGCATTGTTGCAAAGAATGGGATGGACGGACTGATTGTAGCAACCATTATGGCCGGTGTCATCCTAATTGTTATGGGTTACTTAAAGTTAGGAAATCTGATCAGATTTATTCCTTATACAATTACTACCGGATTTACTATCGGTATAGCAGTAACCATTTTCATTGGACAGATCAAGGATTTTTTGGGTCTTACATTTAAGAATAGTCCTATCGAAACCTTTGAAAAGCTGGAAGAGTGTATTAACTGCATTGACACCTTTAACTGGGAAGCATTGGTTGTAGGTATGGTATGTATGCTTATCCTCATCTTCTGGCCAAAGTTTACAGAGAAGATTCCACCTTCACTGGTTGCAGTTATTGTAGGAATCATTATGGTAAAGGGATTCAAGATGAATGTTAAAACCATTGGAGATTTATATACTATCTCCAATGCTTTACCAGGACTTCATATTCCAAGCGTTGATATGGCTACATGCAAGGCTCTGTTACCAGATGCCTTTACCATCGCAATCCTTGCTGGAATCGAATCACTGCTTTCATGTGTTGTGGCTGATGGTATGATTGGTAGCAGACATAAGCCTAACATGGAATTAATCGCACAGGGTGCTGGTAATGTATTTAGTGCATTATTTGGAGGAATTCCTGCTACCGGAGCAATTGCAAGAACTGCAGCAAATATCAAGAGTGGTGGACGTACTCCTATTGCAGGTATGGTTCATTCAGTTACCCTGCTTATTATTCTTGTAGTCCTGATGCCCTTTGCAGCATGGATTCCGATGCCTGCCATTGCAGCTATTCTTTTCATGGTTGCATACAATATGAGCGGATGGAGAGAATGCGTCCATCTGGTTAAGACAAGTCCCAAGTCAGATGTGGCTGTTCTTATTCTGACTTTTGTACTGACTGTAGTATTTGACCTGGTAGTAGCTATTGAATGGGGTCTTGTGCTGGCTATGATTCTCTTCCTTAAGAGAATGTCTGATGTGGCAGAGGTTAAGAGCTGGCAGTATGTTGGGGAAGAATATGATGAAGAAAATGACCCTGACAAAATCAGCCTTCGTAAAGTTCCAAAGCATACTCTTGTATATGAAATTACAGGTCCTATGTTCTTTGCTGCAGCAGATAAATTTATGCAGGTTTCAACTGCACCTGAAATCAAGGTTATTATTCTTAGAATGAGAAGTGTTCCTGCAATGGATATCACAGCTCTCCATTCATTGGAGAAGATCCTTGAAAACTGCAAGAAAAAAGATATCACTCTTATTATGTCTCATGTAAATGAGCAGCCTATGAAGATGATGATCAAGGCTGGTTTTGATACCAAGGTTGGGGAAGAGTACTTTGTAGCGCACATTGACGAAGCAATTGCTCTGGCTGAAAGTCTGGATCGATAGTTAAAACACAGAATGAGTCTGATGCAGGGCTTATTGATGTTGGATAAAATCTGGAATTGTGATAAAATTTTAACAATTATGTGGTGCGCTCAGTATGGAAAGGAGATTCAGATGGAAGTAACATTGACAAGTGGTAATTTTGAAACAGAAGTATTAAATTCTGATATTCCTGTATTGGTTGACTTTTGGGCAAGCTGGTGTGGACCCTGTAAGATGATGGCTCCTCTGATCGATGAGGCTGCCACAAAATATGAGGGAAAACTTAAGGTAGGAAAAGTAAACATCGATAATGAGCTTGATCTTGCACAGAAGTATAAAATCATCAGCATCCCGACACTGGTATTTTTCAAGGGTGGAGAGGCTGTTGAGAAATCTATTGGATTTATTGAAAGAGATAGACTTGAAGAACTGATTGGAAGAGTAATTTGAGTCTTGAGGCAAAAAAATAGGAGCAAAAAAAATGGCAGATAAGAAATTAGTAGAATCTATCACATCTATGGGTGAAGATTTTGCACAGTGGTACACAGACGTAGTAAAAAAGGCAGAGCTTATTGACTATACTTCTGTAAAGGGATGTATGGTGTTAAAGCCTGCAGGATATGCAATCTGGGAAAACATTCAGTCTACACTTGATGCAATGTTCAAGGAGACAGGGGTTCAGAATGTATATCTTCCCATGTTCATTCCTGAGAGCCTTCTTCAGAAGGAAAAGGATCATGTTGAAGGATTTGCACCAGAGGTTGCATGGGTAACTCATGGTGGACTTGAGCCACTTCAGGAGCGTATGTGTGTTAGACCTACATCTGAGACTCTGTTCTGCGATTTCTATAAGAATGATATTCAGTCATACAGAGATCTTCCTAAGGTATATAATCAGTGGTGCTCTGTTGTTCGTTGGGAAAAAGAGACAAGACCATTCCTTCGTTCCAGAGAGTTTTTATGGCAGGAAGGTCACACTGCTCATGCTACAGCACAACAGGCTGAAGAGAGAACTATTCAGATGCTTAATGTATATGCAAAATTCTGTGAGGAAGTTCTTGCTATGCCTGTAATTAAGGGGCGTAAGACTGACAAGGAGAAATTTGCCGGAGCAGAGGCTACATATACCATCGAAGCACTTATGCATGATGGAAAAGCACTTCAGTCCGGAACAAGCCATAACTTTGGTGATGGCTTTGCCAAGGCATTTGGTATCCAGTATACAGACAAGGATAATACACTTAAGTATGTTCATCAGACATCCTGGGGTATGACCACAAGACTTATTGGAGCAATTATCATGGTTCATGGTGATGATTCAGGTCTGGTGCTTCCTCCTCGTATTGCACCTACTCAGGTAATTGTTATTCCTATTCAGCAGAAGAAGGAAGGCGTGCTTGATAAGGCAAATGAGCTTAAGGATGAGCTGTCAAAGAAATACAGAGTAAAGATCGATGATTCTGACAAGACTCCTGGCTGGAAGTTCTCTGAAGCAGAGATGAGAGGTATTCCTGTACGAGTTGAAATCGGACCCAAGGATATTGAGGCAGGCAAGTGTGTAATATGCCGTCGTGACACCAGAGAAAAGATTGAAGTTGCTCTTGATGAGTTAGATGCAAAGATTGGAGAAGTCCTTGATCTGATGCAGAAGGAAATGCTTGAAAGAGCAAGAGCACATCGTGAAGAACATACCTATGTAGCAACAAACTTTGAAGAGTTTGAGAAGATTTTCACTGAGAAAGCCGGATTTGTTAAGGCTATGTGGTGTGGCGAAGAAGAATGTGAGAATACAATTAAAGAAAAGCTTTCAGTTACCAGCCGTTGCATGCCTTTTGAACAGGAAGAACTTGCTGATAAATGTGTATGCTGCGGTAAGCCAGCTAAAAAGATGGTTTACTGGGGCAAGGCTTACTAAGACAGAGTTGAGTAAAGCGAGGTAAGAAATGAACGTATTAGTAATTAACTGTGGTAGCTCATCATTAAAATATCAGCTAATTAATTCAGACACAGAGGCAGTACTGGCAAAGGGTCTGTGTGAAAGAATTGGCATTGAGGGAAGTGCAATAACACATCAGCCTGCAGGCGGAGATAAGGTAATGGAAGAAAAACCTATGCCTGACCATTCTGCAGCTGTAAAATTCGTTATTGAAAAGTTAACAGACAAGGAAGTTGGTGTTATCTCAAGCCTGTCAGAAATCGATGCAGTAGGACACCGTGTAGTACATGGTGGTGAGAAGTTCGCAGAGTCAGTTATCATTGATGAAGAAGTAATCAAAGCAATTGAGGAATGCAATGATTTGGCTCCTCTTCACAATCCTGCCAATATTATTGGTATCAGATCCTGCCAGAATAATATGCCTGGTGTTCCTAATGTGGCTGTATTTGACACAGCCTTCCATCAGACTATGCCAGCAAAGGCATATATGTATGGATTGCCTCTGGAATACTATAACAAATATAAGGTTCGTCGTTATGGTTTCCATGGAACCAGTCATGACTTTGTATCAAAGCGTGCTGCAGAAATCATAGGCAAGAATAGAGATGATTTAAAGATTATTGTATGTCATCTTGGAAATGGTGCCTCAATAAGCGCTGTTGATCATGGTAAGAGTATCGATACTTCCATGGGACTTACTCCTCTTGAGGGTGTAATCATGGGAACAAGAAGCGGAGATATTGATCCAGCAATTATTGACTTTATTGCAAAAAAAGAGAATATGTCTCTTGAAGAAGTAAACAGCATGCTTAACAAGAAATCAGGTATCCTGGGTCTGTCCGGAGTATCTAGTGATTTCAGAGATGTAACAGCTGCAGAAGATGCTGGAAATGAAGCAGCCAAAATTGCACTTGAGACTTATAGTTATAGAGTTGCAAAATACATCGGAGCATATACTGCTGCAATGAATGGTGTTGATATTATTGCCTTCACAGCAGGAGTTGGTGAAAATACTCAGAGAGTTCGTGCACAGGTTGGTGAATATCTGGCATACCTTGGAACCTATATTGATGCTGATAAGAATATGGCACGAGGAGAAGAGGTTATCATTTCAACTCCTGATTCTAAGGTCAAGGTAATGATAGTTCCTACAAACGAAGAACTTGCAATTGCAAGACAGACTGTTGCATTAGTAAAATAAGATGGTCGAAATTGCACGTTTTTGAAAACTTATATATAGACATTATTGTGCTTGTGTGTTTAGAATAAAACACGCAAGCATTTTTTTTACAAAATATGTAATGGGTTAATCATAAAATTGTAAAATTAAGTCTAGAGAGGGAATAATAAGATGAAGAAAAAAATACTTGAAAAATTTGAGGAACTCTACGGAAATGCTGAGGCTGCAAAAGTATACTTTGCACCTGGCCGAGTAAACCTGATTGGTGAGCACACTGACTACAATGGTGGTCATGTATTTCCATGTGCACTGACCATTGGAACCTATATGGCAGTGGTAAAAAGAGACGACAGAAAACTCAGATTTTTCTCTATGAATTTTCCTGCAAATGGAATTACTGAAACATCTCTTGATGAGTTTGTTCCTGGTGAAGACAGCTGGACAGCATATCCAAAGGGAGTTATGTGGGCATTTGAAGGCAGGGGTATGAAGCTTTCAAGTGGTCTGGACATATTAATCTATGGAGATATCCCTGCAGGAAGTGGTCTTTCATCTTCAGCATCATTGGAAGTTGTGACAGGATATATGTTAAAGGATCAGTTTGGCTTCGATGTTACAAACGTGGAATTAGCACAGATTGGTCAGTATTCTGAGAATAACTACAATAAGATGAACTGCGGAATTATGGACCAGTTTGCATCAGCAATGGGCAAAAAGGATAATGCAATTTTCTTAGACACAGCAGATCTTTCCTTTGAGTATGCTCCCATGAAGATGGATGGAGTAAAAATTATCATTACAAACAGTAATGTAAAGCATTCATTAGTTACCAGTGCATACAATGACAGAAGACGTGAATGCGAGACTGCTCTTAAGGACTTACAGAGTGTTGTGGATATCAAGGCTCTTGGCGAGCTTAATGAAGAGCAGTTTGAAGCAAATAAATCAGCTATTAAGGATGAGATATGCCTTATCAGAGCTAAGCATGCAGTATATGAGAATCAGAGAACACTTAAAGCTGTTGCTGCTCTTAAGTCAGGAAATATCGAAGTGTTTGGTAAGCTTATGAACGAAGCACATACTTCCATGAGCAAGGATTATGCAGCAAGCTGTGAAGAAGTGGATGTTCTGGCAGAGAATGCATGGGATATTCCAGGCGTACTTGGAAGCAGAATTACCGGTGGTGGTTTTGGAGGATGTACAGTAAGTCTTGTAAAGGAAGAGGCTGTAGACAATTTCAAGTCCACATTAGGAAAAATCTATGCTGACAAGACTGGAAATGTATGTGACTTCTATGTGGTATCAATTGGTGATGGCCCCAGAGAATTATAATTAGTAACTTTTGTAAAGGATTTGATTTTTTGAGGAGATAAAATGATACAGGTTGCTATTAGAAGACTGGTACAATATGGTCTTAAGACATATCTTTTTGATAAAGAAGATGAAGTATATATTACTAACAAGCTTTTAGAGTTTTTCAAGCTGGATGAGCTTGGAGAATGGGATGAACTTTCAGACGCAGACAAGCAGCTCATCAACAGTGTGGAAATCAAAGATTTGGAAGCTGTCCTTAAGGATCTGCTGGATTATGCGGCTGAGATTAAAATCATGGAGGAAGATACCATCACTCACAGAGACCTGATGGATACCAAGATTATGGGACTTCTGACTCCAAGACCAAGCATGGTACAGGCAAACTTTGCCGGACTGTATAAGGTTAGCCCGGAATCAGCTACTGATTATTACTATGAGCTTTCTCAGAATACAGATTATATCAGACGCTATAGAATTGCCAAGGATGTTAAGTGGACAGCTGAGACAGACTATGGAACACTGGATATTACCATTAATCTGTCCAAGCCTGAAAAGGATCCCAAGGCTATAGCAGCTGCTAAAAATGCAAAGCAGTCCGGATATCCCAAATGCCTTCTGTGCAGAGAGAATGAAGGCTATGCGGGAAGGATGAATCATCCTGCAAGACAGAACCACAGAATTATTCCTGTTAAGATAAACGGAAGCGACTGGTTTTTACAGTATTCACCCTATGTTTACTATAATGAGCACTGTATAGTGTTTAACAGTGAGCATATTCCTATGAAGGTTGAAAAGGCTACATTCTGTAAGCTGCTAGATTTTGTAGAGCAGTTCCCACATTATTTTGTAGGTTCCAATGCAGACCTTCCAATTGTTGGAGGCTCAATATTAAGTCACGATCATTTCCAGGGCGGTCATTATGAGTTTGCAATGACAAAGGCACCCGTTGAAGAGACCTTCCAGATTCCAGGATTTGAAGATGTTGTAACCGGAATTGTTCGTTGGCCCATGTCGGTTATCAGACTGGCTCATCAGGACAAGCAGAGAGTTATTGAGCTGGCAGATAAAATACTGAATGCATGGCGCGGTTACTCTGATGAATCAGCTTTCATTTTTGCTGAAACAGATGGGGAGAAGCACAACACAATCACTCCCATAGCAAGAAATAGAGATGGCAAGTTTGAACTTGATCTGGTACTTAGAAACAATATCACTACAGATGAGCATCCACTGGGAGTATATCATCCCCATGCACATCTGCAGCACATTAAGAAAGAGAATATTGGCCTGATTGAGGTAATGGGACTGGCTATTCTTCCTGCCAGATTAAAGAGTGAGATGGCAGAGCTTAAGGATGCAATACTTAATGGAAAGAATATCCGAGAGATTGAATCTATTGAGAAGCATGCCGACTGGATAGATGAAATCCTTCCAAAATATCAGGATATTAACAAAGACAATATTGATGATATTATTGAAAAAGAGATAGGTATTGTCTTCGCACAGGTTCTGGAATGTGCTGGTGTATATAAGAGAACAGCAGAGGGCAAGGAAGCCTTTAGAAGATTTATTAAGTCATTAAGCTAAGAAAATTAAAGTAATAAAAAAGTTGTAAGATTTATTTCTTACAACTTTTTTGCTTTTTGTAAGTTGGACACAAATCCGATAAAAAGCACTGTGAACATTTTGGGACAGGTGCCTTACAGATTTCCCGTCCAAGTTTAATAAGCTGAGTGTTGATCCGACTCCAGTGTTCCTGGGGAATCTCTTTCATAAGGGCAAATTCCAGTTTTACGGGATCCTCCCCAGAAGCTAACCCCAGCTTGTTAGAAATTCTCTTTACATGAGTATCTACAACAATACTGTCGATGTTAAATACATGGGAGCGGACCACATTGGCTGTCTTTCTGCCTACACCGGGAAGTGATGTCAGTTCATCAATATCTGAGGGCATTTCATCATGATATTCATAATGGAGAACCTGACAGGCAGCAATAATATTCTTAGCCTTATTGTGATAAAAGCCTGTAGAATGAATGGCCTCCTCCAGTTCAGTAATGTCTGCCTTGGCAAAAGCTTCAACAGAGGGATATTTTAAAAATAGGGCAGGAGTAACCATATTGACTCTGGCATCGGTACACTGTGCACTGAGAATAGTGGCAATCAGCAATTGCCAGGCATTGCCATAGTCAAGATAGCATCTATGGAAGGCTCCGTAATTATCATCCAGTCTTTGTAATATTAGTCCAGTATTTTTTCTCATGAAGATATATTACCATAATGCCCAGCAGATATGCTATAATACAATAGTTTTTTCAGGAGATGGTATATGAGAGCTGATGCAAAAAAATATCTTGCCATAGATTTGGAGATGTCAGTAGTTCGGGATTTGAAATATATTAAACGGACAGGACTTAGGAATGAGATTATCCAGATTGGGGCTGTAATATTAGACGGAAAATTCAATATAGTAAGCACTTTTTCAGAATATGTGCATCCTGAACACAGCAGGCTGGACAGATATATTCGTGAGCTGACAGGCATTACCGCTGACAAGCTTAAGGATGCGCCGAATCTGTATGACGCCCTTAAAGCAATGTCAGACTGGCTGGGAGAGGAACCAATTAGTGTGATTTCCTGGGGTAAGACTGATTTGAATCAGTTAAAAAAGGAAGTGCGCCATAAACGAATCAGCATAAAAAATATTAATAACCTGTTCTCAAAATGGACTGATTTTCAAAAAGATTTTTCAAACAGAGTAGGTGTAAAACGACAGTTTTCTCTGGGTTCGGCGCTGGAAATGGCAGGAATAGAGCCAGAGGGACGAGCCCATGATGGGCTGACAGATGCCTACAATATGGCCAAGCTGTATGGTTATCTGAAAAAGAATCCAAAGCAGAAAATATTTTTGAAAAAGATAATTACAATCACACTGAATCCTGCCCTGGATAAGACAATATATCTGGACGAATTACAGCCAGGTAAGCTTCACAGGCTGGAGAATATTACAAAGGATCCGGGCGGAAAAGGAATTAACGTATCTAAAACTCTGAGAGCCATGGGAGTGGAATCTACTGCCACGGGATTTTTAGGTGGAAATATTGGGGAGGACATTGTTAGGGCTCTTCGGAAAAAAGCAATTGTATGCGATTTTGTTGATACAGAAAATGAAACAAGATGCAATACCAAGATTATGGAGGCCGACGGGCGACTCACAGAGCTTAACGAGTCGGGAGCTATGGTTTCAGAGCATCTTGTAACTGCCCTAAAAGAAAAGATTAAATTTCTGGCTGAAAAGGAGACCCTGTTCGTGTTTTCCGGAAGCATCCCGCCAGGGGTAGATGCTTCGATTTATAAGGAATGCATTGAAATTGTGCATAAATGTGGTGGAAAGGCCATATTGGATGCTGATGGGGAAGCCTTTAGAATTGGACTGGAAGCTAAGCCAGATTATATTAAGCCTAATGTATTTGAGCTGGAAAAATATGTGGGTCACCCTATCGGAAATGATCCAAAAGAGATAAAAAAGGTGGCAAAGGAACTACTAAAGAGTGGTGTAAAAAACGTTGCAGTAACAGCAGGAGAAGATGGCGCCTTCTTCTTTAGTAAAAAATCTTCCTTAAAGGTATCACCCCTGTCAGTAGAAGTGGTTTCAACTGTAGGTGCAGGTGATGCATTTGTATCTGGCATGGCAATAGGCTGGATCAGGGGAATGAATGAACGTGAAATGGTAGAATACAGTACAGCCCTTTCAGCTGCCTGTGTTACTACAGAAGGCACAAATCCTGCAGGACGCGAACTGGTGGAGAGCCTTGTAGCCAAAATCAGCATGGAGAAAATATAGAATCTATATGATAAATGCATTCTTAAGAAGTATGGAAATATATGAAAGCTACAGTGGAACCAGTATGATTTTTGTATGGTTCATAATTTCCATGCTCTATCTGTGGACCACAGAAAAGGATAATGATATAAAACTTTTGTTCTGCCATCTGATGTGTATCATGGGGGTACTGTTTTTCTTCCCACCCTTTGCATATACGGCAATACATGTTTTTTTGGACAACCAGACGTACTACAGATTTATCTGGCTTATGCCAATAGGACTGATTGTAAGTTATGTGGCGGTCAAGCTTGTCTTTGGAGTTGCTTCTCCTAAATACAGAAGAGTGCTTGCCATATCAATTATTATTGGGATGATGGTCAGCGGCAACTTTATATATTCAAACAACTCTGTAACCATGGCAAAAAATGAGTACAAGCTTCCTGTAGATGTAGTTAGCGCGGCAGATATTATGCATGTGGATGGAATGGAGGTTAAGGCCGTGGTTCCGGCAGAGATGCTGCAGTTTATCAGGCAGTATGATGCAAGTATTATGCTGGCCTATGGACGTGATGCACTGGTAGAGGGATGGAGCGGAAATCCTCTATATGATGCAATGGAATCTGTGCCGGTAAGAAGCTGGCAGATCTCGGATACTGCAAGGCAGCAGCTGGTCGACTATATTGTGTTAAGGACTGGAACACCTATTGCTGGCAGCAGACCTTTAAGCTCCTACGAGTATTCATATCTTACCAGTACAGGAATATACGACATCTATATTTTTGACCGGGCTGTATTTGCAGAAGAGAAAAAGGAACAGTATAAGAATAACAAATCAGACAGTTATACAGAAAACTGGATTGATACTTCAAAGGATTCATGAAAAAATTTAGCGGTATATTTTTAATAATGTGTGTTTCAATATTGTTAACAGCCTGCGGTCAGGATAAAAAAAACGCCGAGCTGGTTTCACTGATTGCGCAGGGGAAAAATGCGGAAGCTATTGAGAAAGCAGAGCAGTTAGACAATCTCAATATTTCCTGCCCTGTAAAGTATGTGGTAGAAGATTGCAGCAATATTGATAATACAGATTTGGGTGAAAGAATAAGTCCGCTGGCAATGGCCTGCGCTACTGGAAATGCAGATATGATAGAGTATCTGCTCAATTCAGGTGCTGATGCGATGGATCCATACGATGGGGATAAGACCATATATCCGTTGGAATATTTTTGCTCTTATGGTTGTGCATGCGGTGGAGAATCCCTGCAGCTTTTACTGGATAGTGGAGCAAAACCAAACAGCTTTGGAAAAGAAGCACCAGCCTTCAGACTTGCATCAGGACTGTCTGTAGCAACAACTGATTATACAGACAGATGCGAAGAAATAATTATGCTGGTTGAAGAAGGGGCTGACTGGATTGGCAACTCAAAGGAATATGAAGGAGACTCACTTCTTCATATGGCAGCCATACAGACAGTGGACACTCCACTGGAGGAGCTTCTGGAGACAGAACAGGCATCAGAATATCTTAATTGTACTGATGCTGCCGGCAATACACCCCTTATGTCTGCAGTAAAAGCAGAGGCCTGGAAGAATGTAATTGTACTGCTGGCACATGGTGCAGATGAAACAATAACAAACGAGGACGGGATGACTGCACAGCAGATTGCCCAGACCATTGGAAATAAAACACTTATTGAAACCTTTAATTTGCTAAGTGAAAATTGATTCTTAAAAAATAGCAATATTTATACATTTTACCTACATATTTAACAAAAATAGCAATTTTTTCTAGTCGGATTTTGTTGATTTGGCACAGACAAAATAGTATCATAGCATAAGAATGAAAAAGGAGGCTCATCTTATGTTGTATGTAGGTATTGATCTTGGTACCTCTGCTGTAAAGCTTTTACTTATGGACAGCAAGGGTGCTATCAAAAAAATAGTTTCTAAAGAATATCCCTTATATTTTCCTCATCCAGGCTGGTCAGAACAGAGACCTGAAGATTGGTTTGAAAAATCAATGGAAGGTTTGGAGGAACTGCTTGCTGACTGTGATAAATCAGAAGTAGCTGGAATCAGTTTTGGTGGACAGATGCATGGTCTTGTAATTCTTGATAAGGATGACAATGTCATTCGTCCAGCAATTCTTTGGAATGATGGAAGAACAACTGAAGAGTGTGATTATCTGAATAATGTAATCGGTAAGGAAAAGCTGTCTGAATACACAGCCAATATTTCATTTACTGGTTTTACTGCACCCAAGATTTTATGGGTTAAGAATAAAGAGCCAGAGAATTTTGACAAGATTGCAAAGATTATGCTTCCAAAGGATTATCTGGCATATAAGCTGACAGGTGTTCACTGTACTGATGTATCAGATGCATCTGGAATGTTGATTTTTGATGTAAAGAATCGTTGCTGGTCCAAGGAAATGTGCGAAATCTGTTCAGTTAAGGAAGAGCAGCTTGCTAAGATTTATGAATCTTATGAAGCTGTTGGAACTGTTCTTCCAGAAATCGCTGCCAAACTTGGAATCAAAGATACAGTAAAGGTTGCTGCTGGTGCAGGTGATAATGCAGCAGCTGCTGTTGGAACAGGTACTGTTGGTGATGGTATGTGTAATATCTCACTGGGAACCAGTGGAACAGTATTTATCTCTTCAAAGAATTTTGGTGTTGATAAGTTTAATGCCCTTCATTCATTTGCTCATGCAGATGGCACATATCACCTCATGGGATGCATGCTGTCAGCTGCCAGCTGTAATAAATGGTGGATGGACGAAATCATTGGAACCAAGGATTATGCAAAAGAGCAGGAGCCTATCCAGACACTGGGTGAAAACCACGTATACTTCCTGCCTTACCTCATGGGTGAAAGATCACCTCATAATGACCCTCAGGCAAGAGGTACTTTCATTGGAATGACAATGGATACTACCAGAGCAGACATGACTCAGGCAGTATTGGAAGGTGTTGCATTCGCTCTTAGAGATTCTTTGGAAGTCGCTAAGGATTTGGGCGTTAAGATTGAGAGAACCAAGATATGTGGTGGTGGTGCCAAGAGTCCTCTTTGGAAAAAGATTATTGCCAATGTTCTTGGAATCAAGGTTGATGTGCTTGAAAGCGAAGAAGGCCCTTCAATGGGTGGAGCAATGTTAGCTGCAGTAGCATGTGGTGAGTATGCTTCAGTTGAAGATATTGCAGCAGCCTTTGTAAAGGTTGTGGATACAGTAGAACCAGATCCAGAATTGACTGCAAAATATGAGGAAAGATATCAGCAGTTTAAACAGATATATCCTGCATGTAAGGAACTGTTTAAGAAAATTCAGTAAAAATTGGCGCTATGCCTTTTTATAAAGATTATAGGAGGAAACCTAAAATGATGAACATTCCCAAAATTAAAGTTGGTATTGTAGCTGTTAGCCGTGACTGTTTCCCTGAAAGCCTCTCAGTAAACAGAAGAAAAGCTCTGGTTGAAGCATACAAGGCACAGTACAATGCAGAGGACATCTATGAGTGTCCTGTATGTATCGTTGAGAGCGAAATCCATATGGTTCAGGCTCTTGAGGATATTAAGAAAGCTGGATGTAACGCACTCTGCGTATATCTTGGAAACTTTGGACCTGAAATTTCAGAGACATTGTTAGCAAAGCATTTTGAAGGACCTAAGATGTTCTGCGCAGCAGCAGAAGAAAGCCAGAATGATCTGGTACAGGGTCGTGGTGATGCTTACTGTGGTATGCTGAATGCAAGCTACAACTTAAAGCTTCGTAACACAAAGGCTTATATCCCTGAGTATCCTGTAGGTGATGCAGCTGACTGTGCTAAGATGATTAATGAATTCCTTCCTATCGCAAGAGCTTTAGTAGGACTTTCAAAGTTAAAAATTATATCATTTGGTCCCAGACCTCTTAACTTCCTTGCATGCAACGCTCCTATCAAAGCGCTGTACGATCTGGGTGTAGAAATTGAAGAGAACTCAGAACTTGATCTGTTTGAGTCATTCAATGCTCATGCAAATGATCCTCGTATTCCTGATGTAGTTAAGGATATGGAAGCAGAGCTTGGTGCAGGTAACAACAAGCCTACCATTCTTCCTAAACTTGCTCAGTATGAGCTTACCCTTCTTGACTGGGTTGAAGCTCACAAGGGTTACAGAGAGTACGTTGCACTTACAGGAAAATGCTGGCCTGCATTCCAGACACAGTTTGGTTGCGTACCTTGCTATGTAAACAGCCGTCTGACTGGCCGTGGAATTCCTGTATCATGCGAAGTAGATATCTATGGTACATTAAGTGAGTTCATCGGAACATGTGTAAGTGATGATATTGTTACACTTCTTGATATTAACAACTCTGTTCCTAAGGATATGTATGAAGAAGCTATCGAAGGAAAAGATTTTGGTGGCAAGAAGTACAACTTTACAGATACTTTCATGGGATTCCATTGTGGAAATACATGCTCAAAGAAGCTTTCAAGCTGCAGCATGGAGTATCAGATGATTATGGCAAGAAATCTGCCTGAAGAAGTTACACAGGGAACACTTGAAGGCGACATCGCTCCTGGCGATATCACATTCTATCGTCTCCAGAGTACAGCAGATACTAAACTTCGTGCTTACATTGCACATGGTGAGGTTCTTCCTGTTGCTACTAAGTCATTTGGTGGTATCGGTGTATTCGCAATTCCTGAGATGGGTCGCTTCTATCGTCACGTACTTATCGAGAAGAACTATCCTCATCACGGAGCAGTTGCTTTTGGCCACTACGGAAAAGCTCTCTATGAAGTATTCAAGTATCTTGGCGTACCTGTAGAAGATATTAACTACAACCAGCCTAAGAGCCTTCCTTATCCAACAGAGAACCCTTTTGCATAAGTCGTTCAATGGATAAACGAAGAGATTTGAAATATTGAAAATTAAAATGGATCAGGCAATTGCCTGATCCATTTTTTAATCAAGAATTATTTAATTGGTTTGGCTCCAGCCTTCTCCTGAGCTTTTTCAAGAGCCTGCTTAAAGAACCCTTTCTTTTTAGGTTCAACCTGGATATTACCGCGAATACCCTTGATACCTACAATATAGATTCCGCTGACCTGAGCTTTTACTTCTCGCTTCACAGGAACCTGATCAAAAATCTTCTCATCACAAACCAGAGACAAAACCTGAGGTCCAACCTTAGCCTTAACGATAGGAAGCTTTGAACCACGCATAAGCTTTGGAGTCTGATCAATAACAATCTGTGGAAGACCAGCTTCTTTGAGCTTCATCCTTTTCTTGTCGATAATAAGCATCGAAACAGTTTGTTTTGCTGCTTCTATCTGAGCCTGCTGTTCTTCCTGTCTTTTTTGAGCCTTGCGACCTAAGAAATAAAGAACAACAAGTGCAACAATAAGTATTGCAAGTATTACTAACAATACAATGGTAACCGTACTCATTGTGTACCCTCCTTAATATTCAATTCTATAGAATACTACCATTTTATATAGAATATATCAAGGAAAAGTGATAAAATATAACAGATTATCATGTGGTAAAACACACAGAAAGAGGAGATTATGAAAAAAGGATTATTTGTTGTTATGATAGCCCTGCCTGTCATGATGTTAGGTGGATGCGGCGAAAAAGAACAGCCAATGGCTGAATTAAATGTTGATAAGTATGTAACACTTGGTACTTATAAGGGACTGGAAGCCGAAACAACAGAAGTAGTTGTTGAAGATTCTTACGTGGATGCATATATCGAATATGCAATGTCTCAGTCGGCAAAGCTGACAGAAGTAGACAGAAAAGCCCAGTTGGGAGACACAGTAAATATTGATTATGTTGGTAAGAAGGATGGAGTTCCTTTTGACGGCGGAACTGGCAACGGATATGACTTGAGACTGGGAAGTGGAACTTTTATTCCGGGTTTTGAGGATGGGCTTGTTGGTTATGGCAAGGGTGACAAGGTAGATCTTGATCTGACATTTCCTGAAAACTATGGTAAAGCAGAATTGGCAGGCGTCAAGGTTGTATTCTCAGTAACTGTAAATGAAGTTAAGGAAAACGTTGGTCCCAGTATCGAAGAGTATGCTAAGGATAATGGCTATGAATCAGTAGATGCCTACAAAGAGTCAGTAAAGAAGGATCTGATTGATGCTCAGCAGTATTCTGCAGATAAAGCCTGTGAAGAACAATTGATTAATATGCTGGTTGAAAATTCAGAATACAAAGAACTTCCTGACTGGCTTAAAGAAAAATACTATAAAAAGGTTATCGAAAAATATACATCCTATGCCAAGTCAAATGGCATGACTCTGGAGGTGTTCGCATCTCAGGGTATGCAGATGACTATGGATCAGTTGGAGGAGCAGGCCAGGGAACAGGCTGGTACCTACGCTAAGCAGATACTTGCATGTGAGGCAGTGTTCAGAGCAGAGGGAATGAGCCTTGGAGATGAGGATTATCTGAATTATGCCAAGAAGCTTGGATATGACAATACTGACATATTCAAGGAAGAGAGTGAAGAAGAGACCAGAGACTATGTAATGTTAGATAAGGTCCTTACCTTTGTCAGGGATAATGCGAAGCTTACATATGTTTCTGCTTCAAAGTAGAATTAGTCAGGAGAATGTTCCTTGCAGCATTATTTAAATAAATTGAAGAATCTAATAGTATGGATACTAGTATTAGGAATTATTATTTCAGTTCCTTCGGGGAAGGCCTCTGCTGCTACTATTTCTGAGCTAAAGAAGCAATTGGCTGAGACTCAGAAGCAGCTGTCATCAATAAATGGTCAGGCAAAAAATGTAGAAGGTCAGCTGGATGCAGTGGATGAAGAAATTCAGGAGATAGATGGTCAGATAGTAGATTTGATGGCCAGTATTGCCATACTGGAAGAGGAAATAGTAGAAAAAAAAGAAGAAATCAAAATTGCAGCAGAAGAGCTGGAAGAGGCTAAGGCGGACGAGAAGGCCCAGTATGAGGCCATGAAGAAAAGAATCCGATTCATGTATGAAAAGGGAAATGCGACCTACGCCCAGCTCCTTTTGGAGTCTAAAGGTTTCTCGGATATGATGAATAAGGCTGAATATATTGAAAAGCTGTATTCCTATGACAGGAAAATGCTTGAGAAATATGAGGAGGCCAGGGTAAGAGTTGAGGAACTGAAGGAAGCCCTTGAGGAAGAAGAAGCCGAGCTGGAAGCTGAAGAGTATGAATTAGAAATAGAAAAATCTGATCTCGAGAAAATCCTGGAAGAGAAAAAGGCTGAGGCTGAAAATTTTGAAGTTCAGATTGCAAAGATTCGTCAGAATGCGGCACAGTATCAGGCCCTGATTAAGCAACAGACGGCGCAGATAAAACAGCTTGAGGCTGAAGAAGCAGCTAGAAAAGCGGCAGAAGAGGCTAAGAAAAAGAAGAATTCTTCATCTAATTCAAATCCAACAGGAAAAGCAGTAAGTGCAAATGTTGCATCAATTATCGCGGGAGCAAATGGAAGCAGCAAAGGTAAGGAGATAGCTTCATATGCTTGTCAGTTTATAGGAAATCCTTACGTGGCAGGAGGAACCAGTCTTACTAATGGTGCAGACTGTTCCGGATTTACCCAGGCAGTGTACAGAGCCTTTGGTAAGTCTATTCCAAGAAACTCCAGTTCCCAACGTGAATATGGTACAGCTGTCTCATATGATGAGGCCCAGCCGGGTGATATTATATGTTATTCAGGACATGTGGCACTATATATTGGTGGTGGATACATTGTTCATGCTAGTACAGAGAGAACAGGAATTAAAATTGGAAATGCAACCTATCGACCAATTTTATCAGTACGCAGAATAATCTAGTTATGGCAGGAAAAGAAGAAAAGAACAACTTAATAAGAAAAGATGGACTTCATGTAATAATGCTTTGCATGACTCTTATTCCAATGCTTATTTTGGGGTGTATTATTGTGACAGTGACTGCCAATAGGTTTAACAAAGCATTAAACACTGAGATTTCAAAAGCGCTGGAGGACATCTGTGGAATTACATTAAGAACCTATGACCTTATGTATCCAGGCGATTTTAATCTGATAGGGGAGGACGAATATGTCTTTGTTAAGGGTAATTCGATTCTGAATAATCAGTATGAGATAATAGATAATATCAAAGAGCAGACAGGTATGGATATTTCGATTTTCTATTATGATACCAGAGTTCTGACTACAATTCACAATGAGCAGGGTGAGCGAATTGTGGGAACCGGTTGCAGTACTGTTGTATTTCAGCAGGTTTATCAGAGAAGAAGGCCTAAGTTCTATCCTAAGGTGGACATTTTTGGCACTCAGTATTTTTCCTATTACACACCAATGTATAATTCCAATGGAAATATCATTGGTATGATATTTGCTGGACGCCCAGCAGAAAGTGTAAAAAAACAGATTGCCATGTCTATGCTTCCTATCGTTTTGCTGGAGGTAGTGGGTACAATAATAGTATTATGGATATGTACAACCTGGACAGGTACTCTGATTACTCATCTGATGGTTATGAAGGATTTCCTAAAGGGAATGACCGATGGTAAGCTGGACGGGGATATTGATTTGTTGATTACTCGCCGAGGAGATGAGGTTGGTGAGATGGCCAGAGCCATGCTGCATATGCAGACTGCTGTAAGGAATCTGGTTGAGAAGGATACGCTTACAGGACTGAGAAATCGTCGATATGGAAATATCAAGCTGAGCGAAGTTCAGAAAAAGGCTGAATCCAGAGATGGTGAGTTTGCAGTAGCCATTGGAGATGTGGACTTTTTTAAGAAAATTAATGATACCTATGGGCATGAATGTGGCGATGTTGTGCTAAAAACAGTATCCGATACACTGGCCAGAGGTTTAAGAGGTCGAGGTTTTGCCGCCAGATGGGGTGGTGAAGAATTCTTGATGGTATTCCAGTATGTTAATGGTGAAGAGGCAGAGATAATACTGAATGCCATAAGAAATGACATAAAAATTCTAAGTATTCCCTATGAGGATAAAATAGTCAGACTGACCATGAGCTTTGGTGTAATAGACGGAAGATGTAATTGCTCAATTGATGAACTGATTAGAGGTGCAGATGAAAATCTGTACTATGCTAAGACTCATGGACGTAATAGAGTAGTTAGAGTTATTCCAGAGGAAGACAGTGATGCGGTGGAGTGAATTATTATGTAGTGAACGCCTGAGACAATATAAAAAGCCTGCCGGGTCAGGAGATTTGCGTTCGGAATTTGAAAAAGATTATCACAGAATAATTCAAAGCGCCTCCTTTAGAAGACTTCAGGATAAGACCCAGGTTTTTCCACTGGATAAAAGTGATTTTATCCGTACCAGGCTTACACACTCTCTGGAGGTATCCTCATATTGCAAGTCGTTAGGTCAAAATATCTGCCGTAGCATATTATCTGACATTAAGGATAAGAGCTTTGATCCCAGGTTTGAATCTGATGTATGCGAAATACTGGAATGTGCAGGACTGATTCATGATATTGGTAATCCTCCCTTTGGGCATTTTGGGGAGACCATTATCAGAACCTGGTTTAAGCAGAATATAGATAAATTTGAGTACAAGGGTAAAAGTGTTTCCCAATGGCTGACTGAAGAACAGCTGGAGGATTTTTTTAATTTTGAAGGAAATACGCAGGCATTGCGCCTGGTTACTAAGCTTCATTATCTGGTGGATGAGCACGGAATGAATCTGACAAAGGGGCTTTTGGGGACTATTATTAAGTATCCTGTCAGCTCAACTGAAATAGATAAAAAGGCCGGAGACATTCGTACCAAAAAAATGGGTTACTTTGCTGCAGAAAAAGCTGAATTTGACAGTATTCAGAATTCCCTGGGAACTAATGGAAAGAGGCATCCCCTGACCTATGTCCTGGAAGCAGCAGATGATATAGCATATGCAACAGCAGATATTGAGGATGCCTATAAAAAAGGATTCATTTCATACAGAGAACTAAAAGGTGAGTTGCGAAAGGGTCTTGAAGGCGAGAAAAACTGTTTCCTTGAAGACATGATAGCTTACCTTGAGAAGAAGCTGGAAAAGGCAGAAAGCAGGAACGAAGTATCCTGTGAACAGTATGCAGTTCAAAACTGGATGCCTGTTTTGCAGGGTGGACTTATAAAAGGGGCTACCAGGGCTTTTATACAAAATTATGATGCAATAATGAAGGGTGAATACACCAGAGACCTGTTGTCCTCCTGTGAAGAGGGACGGGTGGCTGATATTTTAAAAGATATCGCTTTTCGATATGCCTTTCAGTCAAGACATATATTACAGATGGAAATTGCTGCTGAGAGAATTATCTCGTTTTTCCTGGATAAGATGATTCCAGCAATTATAAATTATGACGAGCCAGACTGCAGTATTAACGAGATAGATAAAAAGTATATCAGTCTGATTTCAGAAAACTATAAGACAATATATAAATTTTATTCAAAAAACTGTGACGAGGGTACCAGACTATATCTGAGATTTTTACTTGTCACAGACTATGTATGCGGAATGACAGATAGTTTTGCCAGGGATATGTACAGAGAATTAAATGGTATATCCTAATACAAAAAATTGGCATGTACCTAGGCCATTTAGTAACTTAAAAATGAGGAGAAAGCGAGAAAATGGATCAGGAAAAAGTAATAGTAATTGATTTTGGTGGACAGTATAATCAGCTGGTTGCCAGAAGAGTAAGAGAATGTAATGTATATTGTGAAATATACTCATACAAGACACCTCTTGAAAAGATTAAAGAGATGAATCCAAAGGGTATCATTCTTACAGGTGGACCTAACAGCTGTTATGAAGCTGGTGCTCCCACATATGAAAAGGGTCTGTTTGAATTGGGAATCCCTGTGCTGGGACTGTGTTATGGTGCTCAGCTTATGCAGTTTATTCTGGGGGGCAAGGTTGAAAGGGCACAGAACCGGGAATATGGACATACACCTATTACAGTAAATACAAAATCAGCTTTGTTTGAAGAGGTACCAGAGAATACCAGCTGCTGGATGAGTCATTTCGATTATATTTCTGCTATGGGACCTGGTTTCGTGTCTGTTGCACATACTAGTGACTGCCCAGTAGGTGCATTTGAAGATGCTGGCAGAAAACTCTATGGAATTCAGTTCCATCCAGAGGTTTTACATACCCCTTGCGGAACCAAGATGATATTCAACTTTGTAAGAGGTATATGCGGATGTCAGGGAACATGGAAGATGGATTCTTTTGTGGAGACAACTATCAATGAAATCCGTGACAAGGTTGGAGATGGCAAGGTTCTCCTTGCGTTGTCTGGTGGCGTAGATTCATCTGTATTGGCCGCGCTTTTGGCAAAGGCCATTGGTAAACAGCTTACCTGTGTATTTGTAGATCACGGACTGTTGAGAAAAAATGAAGGGGATGAGGTTGAAAGCGTATTTGGACCTAATGGGCAGTTTGATATCAACTTCATCAGAGTAAATGCGCAGGATAGATATTATGAGAAATTAGCTGGTCACTCAGAACCTGAAAAGAAGCGTAAGATAATAGGCGAAGAGTTTATTCGAGTATTTGAAGAAGAAGCCAAGAAGATTGGAGCTGTTGATTTCTTAGCTCAGGGAACAATATATCCGGACGTGGTTGAATCAGGTCTGGGTGGTGAATCTGTTGTAATCAAGAGTCATCACAATGTAGGCGGACTGCCTGATTTTGTTGATTTCAAAGAGATTATTGAACCTCTAAGAAACCTGTTTAAGGATGAAGTAAGAAAGGCCGGATTAGAGCTGGGACTTCCGGAATATCTGGTATTCCGTCAGCCATTCCCTGGTCCCGGACTCGGAATCAGAATTATTGGTGAAGTAACTGCTGAAAAGGTAAAGATTGTTCAGGATGCCGACTTTATCTACAGAGAAGAACTGGCAAAAGCCTTTGAAGAAGGCAGGGAAGATTTCAAAAAGCTTCCTGATCAGTATTTTGCGGCTCTGACAAATATGCGTTCTGTAGGTGTAATGGGCGACGAGAGAACCTATGATTACGCTGTAGCCCTAAGAGCAGTTGAGACTGTTGATTTTATGACAGCAGAAAGCTCCCAGATACCTTTCGATGTATTACAAAAGGTCATGAGCAGAATCATTAATGAGGTTCGTGGAGTAAATCGAGTATTCTATGACCTCACCAGCAAACCACCTGGAACTGTGGAGATGGAGTA
>DCIJ01000044.1:0-8745 GCA_002315945.1 Lachnospiraceae bacterium UBA1729
ACACTTCTGGCATCCATATCAATGATTTCTTCATTCAAAAGTCCCTGGTATCCACGCATGATACCCTTTACAGCTACGCCATTATTTAATGATTTTCTTACAACAGCACGAATTGCAGCATTCATTCCAGGTGAATCACCACCACTTGTTAAAACACCAATTGTCTTAATCTTTTTTGCCATAACTAGTCTCCTTATGATTAACGAACTATCATGCTATTTTTTCAAACCTATTTAGTGAATTATATGACTTTTACACAAATAACGCAATAAAGCCTATACTACAAATTTGACTCTTTCTTCTCCAAGCAGATTAATAAGCTCATCCTTTATATTACTTTTACCATTTACATTGAATCTGTTAGGTAACGCTTTCATCTGTTTTGTTTCAGAAATATACAGGGTAACATTATCTTTTCCGGGATAGGTACCAATTAGCTTCATAACCTGAGCCTGCAGGTCGGTGTATTGCTTCATATCGTCAAATTTAATCCACAATTTACCAGCAATATCATCAAAGGATAATATTTCCTGAGCTATCATCTTGGCATCTTTGTCTTCCTCTGCCTGAACGCGGCCTTTGACAAATATTTTTTCATCCTCATGAAGTAATCTCTGATATTTTTCATAAGTTTTAGGGAATACGATTACCTCAGTACTGCCAACCAAATCCTCCATCTGAACAAAGGCCATTATCTGATCATTCTTGGTATATTTGGTTTTAATATCATTAATCATTCCGCCAATTGTAGCCAGTGAATTGTCCTGTACAAGGGTAACACCAGTGTCTTCATCCAAAATGAAATCAGCCATGGTATTAGTAATATTTTTTCTCCACATCTTCTCCTGTTTTTCAAGAGGATGACCAGATATATATATGCCAAGGACTTCCTTTTCATATGCTAACAGTTGACTTTTTTCATATTCTTCCACATCAGGCAGAGAAATCTGATATTTTATCCTTTCTTCATCACCCATCATATCAAAAAGTGACATTTGCCCCTGGAAGCTGTGCTTCTTTTCCTTGTTTTCAGCATCAATGAGACTTTCAAATATCATTAAAAGCTGTCTTCTATTGGCTCCAAAGCCATCCATTGCTCCAGCCTTAATCAGGTTTTCAACAGTACGTTTATTAACATCTAAGTTAATGCATCTGGAAATAAAGGACTTAATATCTGTAAACTGGCCATTTTCCTCACGCTCTCTAACCATGGCATCCATACAGTTAGTTCCAATATTTTTTATGGCTCCCAATGCATATCGTATGGAATCCTTATCAACGCTAAAATCTGAACTTCCTGAATTTACATCAGGAGGCAGAAGTTTAATTCCCATATTCCTTGCAACCATAATATATGAGGATACTTTGGCCGTATTATCAATAAAAGAAGTCAATAGAGCTGCCATATATTCCACGGGATAATAATGTTTTAAGTATGCCGTCTGAAATGCAACTACTGCGTAGCAGGCAGCATGAGATTTATTAAAAGCATACTTGGCAAAATCCATCATCTCATCATAAATTTGTCCAGCTACAGCTTCTGTTATGCCTCTGGAAATACAGCCAGGTACCTGTTCAGCTTCATTACCATAGATGAAGTTCTGACGCTCCTTCTCCATTACAGCCTGTTTCTTTTTACTCATGGCACGTCTAACCAGGTCGCTTCTGCCAAGAGTATACCCGCCCAGATCACGAACTATCTGCATAACCTGTTCCTGATATACTATACATCCATAAGTATTTGATAAAATAGGCTCCAGCTCAGGGCAGGAATATACTACCTTTTCTCCAGAATTCTTACCCTTAATATATTTTGGAATAAAATCCATTGGACCAGGTCTGTACAGGGCAACACCAGCTATAATATCTTCAAGGCATTCAGGCTTTAATTCCTTCATAAAGCTGCGCATGCCTGCGGACTCAAGCTGAAATACGCCTTCAGTTTTACCAGCACCAATATCTGCATATACTTCCTTGTCATTGTAATCAATGGTTGAAAGATTAATATTAATTCCTCTATTCTTGCTAATCAGGCCACAGGCATCCTTCAACACTGTCAGCGTACGAAGTCCCAGGAAGTCCATCTTTAGCAGACCCAGTTCCTCAAGTGTAGTCATTGTAAACTGAGTAGTAATTGAACCATCTGCACCTCTGGACAGAGGAACGAATTCATCTGCTGCTTTAGGACATATTACAACACCGGCAGCATGCATGGATGAATGTCTGGGCAAGCCTTCAAGACATTTACACATATCAATTAGATGCTTCACAGTATCATCTTCGAAATATAGCTTTTTAAGCTCTGGATTCATCTCAATCGCTTTTTCCAGAGTAATATTTAATTCATTCGGAATCATTTTTGCTATGGAATCCACATATGAATAGGGTAAATCCATTGCACGTCCTACGTCTCTGATTACTCCTTTGGCCTGAAGTGTACCAAAGGTAACAATCTGAACTACTTTTTCAGCTCCATATTTTTTGGAAACATATTCAATAACCTTGTGCCTGTTGGTATAACAGAAATCAATATCAATATCAGGCATTGATACTCTCTCAGGATTCAGAAATCTTTCAAAAAGTAACTGGTATTTGATTGGATCGATATCAGTAATTTTGAGACAATATGCCACAATAGAACCTGCAGCAGAACCTCTACCAGGTCCAACAGGAATATCATTCTCCTTGGAATAATTAATAAAGTCCCAAACAATGAGAAAGTAATCAACAAATCCCATTGTGGAAATAATATTTAATTCATAATCCAGTCTGTCCTTAAGTGTCTGATTAGTTCCTGCAATCAGTACACTATCATCACCGTAACGCTCTTTTAAGCCTTTTTCACATAAATATCTTAAATAGGATAAGGATGTATGGCCATCGGGAACCTCATAATGAGGCAATTTATAATTGCCAAATTCAATTTCCACATGGCATCTGTCAGCAATCTTCTGAGTATTCTCTATTGCTTCAAGGGCATAGGGAAAGAGGGAACGCATCTCTTCTTCGCTCTTAACGAAGTACTGCCCCCCTTCATATCTCATTCTGTCTTCATCAGTTACCAGCTTGGCAGTCTGAATGCAAAGCAGAATATCATGGCTCTCCACATCGCTTTCATATGTATAATGAACGTCATTAGTAGCAACCAGAGGAATACCTAATTCTTCTGACAGATTCAGCAATACCGAATTAACTGTTCTCTGTTCAGGGATACCGTGGTCCTGCAACTCTAAAAAGAAATTACCGGGACCAAATAAATCTCTGTATTTGATTGCTACCTTTTTAGCCTCATCAACCAACCCCCTCATAATATAACGGGGTATTTCTCCTGCCAGACAGGCTGAACAGCATATTAGCCCTTCGTGGTACTTTGAAATGACCTCAAAATCAACTCTGGGCTTATAGTAATATCCTTCAGTAAAGCCTTTGCTAACGATTTTAATAAGATTTTGATAGCCAGTATTATTTTCAGCTAACAATATCAAATGATGATATCTTTCGTCTCCGCCCTTTTCTTTATCAAAGCGTGAGCCGGGCGCCACATACACCTCACAACCAAGTATAGGATTTATTCCATTTGCTTTACACTCTCTGTAAAAATCTATTGCTCCATACATAACACCATGGTCAGTTATGGCAGCAGAATTCATTCCTAACTCTTTTACACGTTTTACATATTCTTTTATCTTGTTAGAGCCATCCAACAGACTATATTCTGTATGGACATGGAGATGGGTAAATGACATAAAAAATATTCCTTTTACTTTTTTCTATAATTATATATCAAATTGATTTAATAAAAAAGAAATGTTTATAGTTGACAAAGTATAATCTCTATTGTAAACTACAAAAGTTCGAAAGAACAAGCCATGCAGGAGTGGTGGAATGGCAGACGCGCAGGCTTCAGGTGCCTGTGTTGGCAACAACGTGTGGGTTCAAGTCCCATCTCCTGCATATTCAAGCAAGTCGTAAGACTTGCTTTTTTTGTTGCATAAAATCGACAAATGATGCTTTATGCGAGCATAGCATCGCTTTCCGGCCTTGTGCATCAAAAAAAGAGTCTCCCCATTATTTGAGGAAACTCTTGATTTATTCATTATTCTATCAATTATTTTGAAAGGTAATTGTCAATACCCTTTGCTCCGGCCTTGCCAGCACCCATAGCAAGAATAACTGTAGCAGCTCCGGTAACAGCGTCACCACCAGCATAAACGCCTTCTTTGGTAGTCTTGCCTTCTTCTTCATCAGCTACAATACATTTCCACTTATTAACTTCAAGACCTTCTGTTGTGCTTGAAATAAGGGGATTAGGAGAAGTACCAAGTGACATGATAACTGTATCAACATCAATTACATATTCACTTCCTTCAACTACTACAGGGCGTCTTCTACCAGATTCATCAGGCTCACCAAGTTCCATCTTAACACACTTGATACCATTAACCCATCCGTTATCGTCAGAGAGAATCTCAACAGGATTGGTAAGAAGGTCAAAGATTACGCCCTCTTCCTTAGCGTGATGAACTTCTTCGACTCTGGCAGGAAGCTCTTCTTCACTTCTTCTGTATACAATATGAACCTCAGCACCAAGTCTTAAAGCAGTTCTGGCAGCATCCATAGCTACATTACCACCGCCGACAACAGCAACCTTATTTCCTCTCATAATAGGAGTCTTTGAATTCTCATCAAAAGCCTTCATCAGATTACTTCTGGTAAGATATTCGTTTGCAGAGAACACGCCGTTAGCCTGCTCACCAGGGATTCCCATGAATTTTGGCAGACCAGCTCCTGAACCAATAAATACAGCTGAAAAACCTTCTTCATTAAGAAGCTCATCAATAGTGGTAGATTTACCAATAACAACGTCAGTCTCAATCTTAACGCCTAAAGATTTAACATTTTCGATTTCTTTAGCAACTACTTTTTCCTTAGGAAGTCTGAACTCAGGAATACCATATACAAGTACACCACCAGCCTGATGAAGTGCTTCGAAAATAGTCACATCGTAACCCATCTTAGCTAAATCGCCAGCACATGTAAGTCCAGCAGGGCCTGAACCAATAACAGCAACCTTCTTGCCTTTCTTTTCTGTGCTTCCAACTGGTTTGATATTATTCTCACTAGCCCAGTCAGCTACAAAACGCTCTAATTTACCGATAGATACAGGCTCACCCTTAATACCTCGGATACATTTTCCTTCACACTGGCTCTCCTGAGGACATACACGTCCACATACTGCAGGAAGTGCACTGCTTTCACCAATTATCTGATAAGCATTCTCAATATTGCCATTCTTAACCTGCTCAATAAATCCAGGAATGTTAATACTAACAGGGCATCCCTTAATACACTGTGCATTTTTACAGTTGATACATCTGGTTGCCTCTGCCATGGCTTCTTCTTTATTATATCCAAGGCAAACCTCTTCAAAATTCTTAGCTCGAACCTGTGGATCCTGTTCTCTGACAGGTACTTTCTTTAAAACATCTACTTCCATTTCAATCTCCTCTGAATACACTATATCAACAAATATCTGAAAATTACTTCGTAAAAAATTAGCAAATTTCTATGAGCAGTTACCACATCCACCGTGATGTGTATCACCCTCTTTAATTGCTAACATAGCTCTACCCTCAGCAGTCTTGTATATCTGCTGACGCTTCATTGCCTGATCAAAATCAACTAAATGTCCATCAAACTCAGGTCCATCAACGCAGGCAAACTTAACTTCTCCACCAACAGTAACTCTGCAGGCACCACACATACCTGTACCATCAACCATAATAGGATTCAGGGAAACAACTGTAGGAATACCAAGCTCCTTTGTCTGTTTGCAGACAAACTTCATCATAATCATGGGGCCGATAGCTACACAGACATCATAGCTTTTGCCTTCTTTTGTAACAAGATCAGCTATTGTAGTAGTAACCATACCGCTTCTACCATATGATCCATCGTCAGTTGTAACATATAAATTGCCAGCAACTGCTTCCATTTCTTTTTCAAGAATCAGAATGTCCTTTGTCTTGGCACCAACGATTACATCAGCATCAACACCATGCTCTTTTAACCATTTAACCTGAGGATATACAGGAGCTGTACCTACACCACCTGCAACAAACAGAATTTTCTTCTTCTTTAATTCTTCTATATCTTCCTTAACAAATTCTGAAGGACAACCTAAAGGTCCAACAAAATCATGCATATATTCACCAGCCTGAAGATTTGTCATTCTGGTAGTCTCAGCGCCAACAGTCTGGAATACAATTGTAACAGTTCCGTTTTCTCTGGAATAATCACAGATTGTAAGAGGAATTCTCTCACCCTCTTCATCCATTCTTACAATAACAAACTGTCCAGGTTCACAGGACTTTGCAACTCTGGGAGCTTCGATAACCATTAAATAAATATTATCATTAAGCTGTTTCTTTTCTAAAATCTTAAACATTTTTCTCCTCCAAAACATTTCAATGCTTTAAATGATTGGTCGTGAATTAAAACAATCTTACATACTATATGATAAAAGTGTCATAACTTCAAGGAAAATAGGCAAAAAATCAAAATTTGTTTAGTTCCTATTTTTTTTACCGGTAATGCTATTTTGCACATCACTTTTCAATGTTTCAAAAAAATGTCTGTATTTAGCTTCGTAATGCTTTTGGGATTCTCTTGTTTTTATTTCAGAATATAAGGCTATGACCTCTATTATTTTTGTTTTTTTAGAGGCATCAAGCTCGTGATATTCATGAATAAAATTTTTCATTGCAGAAACAATATGATCTATTCCATTAAGGTCGTTCATATTTTTTACACCAGAATTCTCAATAAGAGTGAAAATAATATCAATAACCTCACAGGCCTCATCTGAGCTGGTTTCATTAACCCATTCATTAAAGATTCTATTCTTAATTTCATAGGTTTCATCTAAGCTGTCTGCATAGATAAAATCATTCTGGCTTTTACTGTCAATATACCAGTTAAAGGGATTATGCTGTTTTTGTCCCTCTCCATCACTAAGAATTATGTCGTAATTACTAGGTGTAAACAGCCATAATCCAAATATCGAACTTTTGGGCACCTGTTTTTCTATCTTATGACTAATATTTTCATATCCACTTGATTTATAAAATTCCGGGGCAAACCCTGGACCATCATGGGAAAAAATCTTAACTATTCTATTTTGTATATCAGGACCAGCATTGCTGGAAGAAAAAATTGCCAGATTGCCTCCCTTAGAATGGCCACCAACAAAAAAATCTCCCTCTATTCTATTTGCTACTGCCTCAAGATAGACCAGTGACATAGTTTGTGCAGGAACTGGTCCCTTAAACATCATATTGAAGTCTTCTCTCCAGCCAACAAGATTATCATCAGTTCCTCTAAAACAAACATAGGTTAATCCGTTTTCAAAAATAACTGTCATGGCACAAAACTGGACTGCCATCCCATCATCTATAATGTCAAGAAAATCTCTTAATCTTAGATTTCCAAACCTTTTACTCTTAAGCAAGGCATAAAACAATGGCTCATTTAATGAGCGCATCCTTTCATCTTTGAATAAGTAGTCCAGTTCTTCTGATTGAGATATTTCCTTTAAAGTGATTCCAATGAGATTTTCTTCTTTTGCCGGCACATGTCGGTCAAATTTCAAATATGACATGGCAGTTAATACTAGACTGTCAACCTTGTTAAATGGCATGTCATCAAAGGTTTTATCTCCATTAATTTCAATATAATCAAGTAGCTTTAGTATCATACTTTTTTATAATTTTTTAAATCGATTAATTTCAGCCTTAAGGGAATCAGAAACGCCACTTGTTTCAGCCATTTCAGAAGTAATATCATTCATTTCCCTAGAGAGATGATTGGTATCTTCTGCTGCTGTTGAAACTCCATTAGTACTATCTTCAATAGCATTTACAATAGCATTGACTGCAGTAACCACATCATCTGTTCTCATTCTTACATCAGCTGCCATTGTATTAAAGTTATTAACAACATCATTTACATGGATAGCATCTTCTTTATACTGGGTACCAGATTCTACAAAATTATCATAATCAGGAAGAATATTTGAATTAATATACTCAATAATTGTATTAGAGCTTTCCACCAGTTCCTTTACTGCCAGAACAACCATCTCATTGATTTCCTGAATATTATTAGCTGTTTCTCTGGAGGAATCTGCAAGCTGTCTAATCTCATCAGCTACAACAGCAAATCCCTTACCTGCATCTCCTGCTCTGGCTGCCTCTATTGAAGCATTAAGTGCCAAAAGATTTGTCTGACTGGAAATACTGAGAATTTCAGCTGTAAGCTCATTAACCTTTTCTACACTCTTACTGTCATCAATAGCACTCTTAAGGTTTTCAAGAATTCCATCTATCATGCGGCTGGCATTAGCCTTGTTAGTTTCAGCTTTATTTTCAAGTTCAATTGCACGCTCACGCATTTTGGCACTATAATCGCACAAATCGTTAGTATCCTGCGCAAGGGAAGATATATGGTTTCCAACCTCTGTTGTATTATCATTAACACCATTAATTGAAGCAGCTATTTCCTGAACAGATGCAGCCAACTGCTCCATAAGAGCAGAAATATTAGTAGTATTGATATCAGCAGATCCAACACTTGTATTAACCTTAGTACTTACCTTATCAAGTGTTTCAGACACTTTTGCAATTGAAAGCATAATATTCTGAAGACCTTCAATAAATCGGTTAACCCCTGCTGCAAACTGTCCAA
>DCIJ01000044.1:8905-9991 GCA_002315945.1 Lachnospiraceae bacterium UBA1729
ACAATAATTGTAATAATAAATGTAATGATTGTAGCTAATTTAGCCTGTTCGAAGAAAGTATCCTGTGAATTAACAGCACCTGTAAGCTGCTGTCTTTCATAAGCCATCATCTGCTCAAACTCTTCTTCCATAGACTGTCCAACACCTAAGATAGCTTCATTTAAAGTATCTACAGCTTCATGTGCCTTGGCAGACTGTGCATATTCTATTGTTAAATCACTAGCTTTTAAAAATACATGATAATCATCAACGAATTTATTAATATACTGCTTATCTTCTTCAGATAGAAGGTTCTCAATTGAAGTAATATACTCTTCATTCTGACTCTTCATCAGATTATAGTGCTCTGTAACAACAGCAATGCCCTGCATATCGTCTCCTGCAAGACATACTGCGTAACAGTCTGTTTTCATTGCTTCAAAGTTTGTTTTCCACAATGTTACATAAATATTAAAATGAACCACTAACCCCGTCACCCTGGTTCATATAATAAGCTTCAAGTCTTTCCCTACTGGAGAGAAATACCTTTTTCATGTTAGGGTCAAATTGAGTTCCCATTCCCTGACACATTATCTCAGTAGCTTTTTCGAAGCTCATTGGCTCTTTATAGCATCGCTTGCTAACGAGGGCATCATACACATCTGCAACTGCCATGATACGTGCTTCTATGGGAATCATTGTTCCCACAAGGCCTTCAGGGTAGCCTTTTCCATCCCATCTTTCATGATGATATCTAGCAATGTTAAAAGCAATCTGAACAAATCGCTCTTCTTCAACCCCTTCTAACAGTATTTTAACCATTTCACCACTTTTTTCAGAATGGGTCTTCATAATGGAATATTCTTCATCGGTCAATCTGTCTTTTTTACACAGAATAGAAGAATCAATGGTTACCTTTCCCAAATCATGCATGGGGGCAGCTCTAACAATATCCATTGCCAGTTGGTTACTAATTTTTTCAATATCCTGATTTATTACTTCATCAACAAGGATTCGAATAACATCACTGGTTCTCTTTACATGACCACCAGTATTATCATCCCGGTTTTCAATAATATTAGCCATACCTACAACAATTTTTTGTTG
>DCIJ01000051.1:0-1592 GCA_002315945.1 Lachnospiraceae bacterium UBA1729
TTTATCATTCTTACCTACTCTCTATAACTGCTCTATCACTGCTGTGACCACTGTAACTGCTGTGACTCCTGTGACCGCTGTGACTCCTGTGACTGCTATAACTGCTCTATCTTCTTCCTGGGAATTCTGATTTGTACTGTAGTACCCTCTCCTAATTTTGATTCCACATGAATACCATAATCATCTCCGTACAGCATTTTTAACCTGGCATTGATGTTATATATACCTATGGAGTTACCACTCTCCACTCTGTCTCTTTCATTTTTTTCAAGCAGGGCATTCATCTGGGCTGCATCCATACCCACACCATTGTCGGCCACCGATACAAGAATCTGATTATTATCCTCCGTGCTGACTCTGATCTGAATCCACTTTTCTCCGTGCTTATTTTTCAGACCATGGTTCAGTGCATTCTCCACCAGTGGCTGAAGGGAAATCCTTGGAATAGAATCCGTAAGCAGGGTATCATCAATCTGAAAACTATATTTTACTTCCTCCCGCATCCTTACATTCATGACAAAAATGTAGTTCTTCAGGTGGTTGATTTCATTGGCCAGAGTTGCATAGGGATGCTTAATGTCCAGGCTGTATCTAAAAATATTAGACAGCGACTGGCACAAATTACTTACCAGCTCACAGTTCTGAATGCTGGCAATACTGCTCATGGTGTCCAGTGTATTATAGAGGAAGTGAGGATTAATCTGGGACTGGAGTGCCTTATATTCAGCCTGGTTGAGCAATAGCCTGGTCTCATATTCACGGCCGATATAATTCTCAATCTCATCAAGCATGTGATTAAATTCCCTGCCCAGAGTCCCTATTTCATCCTCCAAAGTATACGTAGCCCTGAGACTGGTCTCGCCGGCACCAATTCTGGTTACTGTGTCGGTCAGCTGCTCAAGGGGCTTTGTCAATGTATGGGTCAGATACCAGATGAGAAGTATGAGAACTACAACCAGCACCAGACCAATATATATCAGGTTCTGCGTAAGCAGTGTCTGATTATGTCTCAATATCTCCTGGGGCATCAGACAGTAGACATCCATGTTGTATTTTGCCTGAGGGCTCTTAAACAATACATTGCTGGAATGTTCCAATTCGGATGCTTCTTTTTCATTACCATTGGAAATATTATCCGACAGGCGTAAAAAGTCATTTTTTGCTTCTACGCCCAATTTATCTATATCTCCCAGGGACAAAATCATATTATCACCCATAGGCTGCAGCCAGATGTAGGCCTCATCATTTAAGATGTACTTCTTCATCATTTTCTGAAGAACTTTAATGTCTGTATCGCAGACAACATATCCGATTTTTTTACTAATGTCAGAGGTGGAGTGAATCTTTACTACAAATCGGGCAATGTTCTTTTCACGATAGGGATTGAAATAACTGGAAATGAGCATGTTGTTGTCGTCCGAGTTTACATAAGTTCTGATTCTGTCAGTATTATATCGGGGATCGTCCTGAAAATCGTATATATTTTTGGGGTAGTTATGCTTAGGCGTAGTAGCTCTTCTATAAGTACTGATTAACTCATGATCATCCGTATAAATATATAAGGCCAGCACCTCATCCGAAGTATCAAATCG
>DCIJ01000051.1:1694-14639 GCA_002315945.1 Lachnospiraceae bacterium UBA1729
ATTTCAATCATGCTGGTCTCAATATTTCTAATGTACAGATTGAGCTCGCTTTGCATGTTCTCGAAGGTATGAACATTTTCATTCTCTGCCTGTTCATAAATAAGATTTCCGGACACCTGCAAAAACATTACCGTCTGAGCCAGTAATGCTCCAAGCGCACAAAACAGCGTCGCTATTAATATCTTTTCCCTCAGCCTGAGCCTGGGAATGAACCTAGGGGACGGGGTTCTAGGGTCATTTTTTGCTAAAGTGAACCCGGGGGACGGGGTTCTAGGGTCATTTTTCATGAGTTTTCTCCTTCTGAAATCTGGACATAGATTTTATCATCTATAAAAAATATCAGTCTTCATCCATTTCCTGTATAGCGCGATAGTAGTTTTCCATCCATTCAGATTGATTTACCGTGGCATCATCATTCGCTTCAGTGGCTTCAATATCCTCTGGCCATTCATCACCTTCTTCAAGACCCTGCATTTCAATCCATTTTTCTGCGACTTCAAATTGAATAGGCTCACGATCTTCGCTCTCTAGAGTAATCAAAAGCATTAGTGGTTCGCCTGGAAGTCTCTCTTCGCAACCATAGTCAGCTTCATCTATCCTTGATATTGTCCACATAAATTAGCTCCATCCCTTCCACACATCTGGCTGATAACCTATTGTAGACTGCTTTCCATTTCGAACAACCGGAGTCTTAATCACTCCTGGATTTTCAAGAATCTTTTCAAGCTTATCTTCATCAGCAATATATTTAATAAGCGCAAGGGTGTCCTGATCCTTGCCCTCCCAGTTAATCATGTTTTCAAGTCCACCATTATTCTGAGCAACCGAATTAAATTCTCCCTTGCTCATTCCTTTTTCCTTCATATCAATAAACTGAAACTTGATACCTCTTTCCTTGAAGAATCTCTCAGCTTTTTTAGTTTCATTACACTTACGAGTACCAAATATTTGTATATTCATATTTCTAATTTTCTCCAATCGAAATTTATGAACCCGGGGGACGGGGTTCTAGGGTCACTTTTGTGCCTAAAAAAATGAACCCCCAACCCCGTCCCCTGGGTTCATAATTATATAATATCACACACACAACAAAAAAAGGTCCCCCAATGGGAGACCCCGAAAAAACATTAACACTCTTTCTTCTATTCGTAGTAGTCCTCTTTTGTAAACCTGTGATATATAAGATGTTCCTCTTCCTGGGTGAGACAGTAAAAATATGAATCGGGCTGTCCATCCTCAAAATATATCAAATAATCAAAATCCTCATTAGTCATCTCTTCAAAATGCACCTTATCAGAGTACTTGTTAAACTGCGCAAGCACTTCATCAATTGTCACTCCATGCTTTGATATGGTACCAATAAAATCATATAAAAATCCATCAGACGGTGTATGCTCGTGAACATATTCTGAAGCCTGTTCCGGCAGATTAATGCAAAATCGCTCTGCCTTGTAACTCACTTCTACTTTCCCAAGGACATCCTGCTTTGAAAAGAAAAACTCATTAAGTCTTCTTTCCATCTCCGCGCAGTCTGCCTTAATTCCAAGCATAGAATTAAGGGAAGTCAGGGGATAATAGAGTCTGATCCGCTCCTTGCAATAGCCAAGCTTTATCTGTTCTTCCTTTATTACATCAATTATATTATTCAATAAACTATTCATTCGGTATCTCTTTAAAACTATTTCTAAATCACAATCCCGGCTACGTGATCTAACTCATGCTGAATTATCTGAGCTGTCCAGTCTGAATACTTACCATGCTTTGGCGTGAAATCCTGATCCAGATAATCCACTTCTATTTCCTTGAATCTGGTGCAGGGACGCACCCCTTCCAGGGAAAGACACCCCTCCTCTGTCTTGAAGGCGCCTCTTTTCTTGGTTATTTTTGCGTTAATCATTGCAAACATAAATGGGCCAGCCGCCACTACAATTATATTTTTTCTAACACCAATCATGTTGGCTGCCATTCCAACGCATCTATCCTGATTGGCCCTGAGTGTATCCAATAAGTCCTGAACCACCTGCTTGTCCTCTTCGGTTGCTGGCTCAGATTTTCCTGCTAAAAACAGGGGATCTCTCATAATTTGTCTTACCATGTCATGCACTCCTCCAGATGACTAAACGCTCCATCAATATCACTTATTACCCTTTTGTCGCTACTCTTATTCGTATTGCTGCCTGATTTTGTCTGCTATCCTAAAAAGAGCCTTCCTTATGTGTTCAGGCTCTAAAACCTCAACCTGATCCCTACACTTTAATATCCACTCAATTAAATAGTCCTCATCTGAATACTCATGCTCAAAAAGCAGTCTTCCATCAGGGAGCTCTGTAAAAGAATCCACCACAAATTCTTCTATCAGATGCCACTTCATGGAAGCCTCAAAAACTGCCTTTACACTAATTCCTCCTGGAAAAACTCTCTCTGAAGAAAGATCTGGCACCGGAACTTCCCGGGTTACCACATCCTCACACGTCAGTTGAAGCTGCCCCATTCTGTTAAGCTTGAAGATTCTAAAGTCGTTTCTTAATTTACAGAATCCCCACACATACCAGCTGCTCCATTTAAAAATCAGATAATAGGGCTCTACCTTTCGCTCCTCGTCACCCTTGGGAGAATAGTAGCAAAAGCTAATTACTTTTCTGTCTTCAATGGCCTGTTGGATAAGCTCTATTTTAGGTGACAGTGATTCCTTATCCCAACACGACAGGTCAATAAGAATAGATTCTCTTCCACTAACATATTCGGCTGAACCGGCCTTAATTTTGTCCATAAGCTGACCATAGTAATGGCTGCCACTTACACTGTCCAGGCTTCGTAAACCAGACATTATCATCTGCATATCCTTGGATGTCAGTATAGTCCTGTCCATCCGATAGCCTTCCATAATGCTGATTCCTCCACCAGCTCCCTGTGTAGTCACAATAGGAATTCCCGCCCTACACAGATCCTCAATATCTCTATTTATTGTTCTTCTTGATACCTCAAATTTATCCGCCAATATCGGAGCTGTTATCTTATCTTCCTGCAAAAGTGCGGACAAAATTCCTATGAGCCGGTCTATTTTCATTTACTTATTACACCATTTTCTGCATCGCTCAATGTTTGGAAGGGGATCAAAGCCAAATTCAATACCCTTCACCTGGAGCATATGGCATGGGAACTCATCACACTCTCCACAGTGGTTGAGTTTCTTTTCCTCACAGCAGATCTTTACTTTGCATTCTCCCCAGGCTGGCTTGGCAATATTAATACAACCCTGGCAGCTTACCTGATACTTCTCACACTTAGTACATTCCACGCCGCATCTTGATTCAAACAAATTGTTACACATAAAAAATCCTCCTATATATAAATAGTAAAAATAATAGTTACATTAATATAGATGCAGATTTTTTATAAAAGTTACGGCTTTCGGCTAATTTTTTTCAAATAATGAAATTACTTTTTGAAACCACTCATCTGAAGGCTTTTTCTCTGTCATATGCTCATACAGATAGCTGACCTTGCCCCTGACTTCAGGATCAAACTTGTACCCCTTCTGTCTGTAATCAAGATATTCCGTGGTCTTCTTCATTTTGCTCTTGTTATTTTCATGACTGTCTCTGAACTGAATCCAGGCAGCACAGCTACAGGGATTATTTTCCTGTATCAGATTACAGTGCCCATCATAAAATGAGTCCAGATTCATGCGGGCTCTGAACAGTAGTCCCTTCAGGGCGTTAGGCGATATCTCCAGCAGTTCAGCCACTTCATCGCTACCCATTCCAAACATATCCACCAGAGAAAAAGCAATTCGCTGCTTAAGAGAAAGTCGTCTGACCATTGCCATAAAACAGCCATTCTGCAGCCCTTTAATCTCATCCGCCACAATAACCTCCTCCTCCGGAGAGGGAGTAATATTAGCTGTAGCAGCCTGGATTGCTGCCTCATTAATCTCTTCCACCGACTCTTCTCTGACACCACGGCTCCTTACCATCATCAAAAAATGGTTATAGCATATCTTTTCCAACCACTTTCTTAAAGCCCCCTGTTCTCTAAGTTGGTCGTATTTCTCATATGCACTCAGGAAAGTCTGCTGCGTTAGATCCTCCGCATCCTGCGGATGGCATGAAAGCCGCAATGCATAGTTATATATGAATAAATAGTTTTCTTTTATAAGTTGTTCCATCTTACCCTTTTGTTCCACACTCTAAAATTTTGTCCCACATTTAGGGCAGTAATCAAAATCTTCGCTGGTTTCATAACCACAGTTTTCACATACTTTATTAGAAAAATTCTGATAATTCCTGGTGAATTTGAGGTCCGCCTCGTTTAATCTGCTCAATTCTCCTCGGGCTATGGCCATCCCGGTCTCAATATCAAGTTCGCAGGAAGAATTACAGCAGTTCATAACCACCACATACCTCTTGTTCCATTTGAATACTGGAATAAAAAACAGCATAAAATAGGTATAATACATATACACCTGTACATGACCATATTTACCACAGGCGCCACATACTACCAGCTGATCAAAGTCCAACTGTTTTCTTCCATCCTGTATTCCCATTATTAAAAACATATGTCTATTCCTTCTCGTCTAACATCTCTGCGTAAGCTCTTGAAACCTTGTCATATTCGAATTTGTTTCGCAGCTTTTCAACTTCAAATTCTTCTGACTTTTCCTTTACCTTGTACAGGTACACTCCGTCTTCATTAATTGCGTCCCCTTCAACCAGGGCTGCTGCAACGTAAAACGCTCCCTCAAATTCAAATTCAGACAGGACTGCCATCTCAGCCTGTTCTCCTGTAGAGGTCTCCACCATAAAGGTCACATATTGTTCCATTTGATCCATGTCCATTCTCCTCACTTTCATCTATTAATTTTTATTAAGAAAAGTTTTATAGGTTAAATCCATTCCAATAGCTCCCAGTGGCGCCGTAATCAAAATTGAGAGTACAGCAAATGACAATACGATATTGCCACATGCCAGTCCCAGAGACAGTGGAACTGAACCGATTGCTGCCTGAACAGTGGCCTTCGGCAGATATGCAATTACGCAAAAAGCCCTTTCTTTCATATTAAGACTGGTTCCCAAAAGGCTGATCCAGGTTCCCACGGAACGAAATGCCAGTGCCGCAAAAATCAGTATTAAAGCCTTCGCCCCAGCGCCCAGCATGTATTCAATATTAACCGCTGCACCTACCAATACAAATAATATGACTTCAGCAGCAATCCAAAGCTTGCCAAATTTTGCCGACAGTCTCCTGCCTACACTTTCAGAACTTTTTTTCTGTACCATGCAGGCCATACTCATAACCGCCAACAGCCCTGAAATAGCTATATAATCTTCAAGCCATACTTCAATGGACATTAGTAAAAAAGCAATGCCAAGAATAATAACAACCTTGGCACTGTTGCGGATGTGCTTGGATTTTTTATATCGCCACTCAAAGAAAAGAGAAATAGCATATCCACCCACTACACCCAGTATAATACCGAGCACTATGGACACCGGAATATCAAGCAGAGAAGCCATATCCGCTGCTTCTCCCTGGGCCATTCCCAAAAACGAAGAAAAGACTACTATTACAAACACATCATCCAGTGAAGCTCCCGCCAGAATCAGCTGTGGAATACTTTTATCCGTGCCATATCTGTCCTCCATAAGCTGAACCATCTTGGGTACAACAACCGCTGGAGATACCGCTGCCAAAACAGCACCAATCAGCGCCGCCTCAATTCTCGTCACCTCAAACAGACAATGTCCAAACACAACAAATGCCACTATTTCAAATACAGCGGGCAAAAATGACATAAATATTGCAGGTCTTCCTACTTTTTTCAAATCTTCTATATTAAGCGATAAGCCGGCCTTGATTAATATTATGACCAGGGCAATTTTTCTCAGTTCACTGGAAATCCCTAATATAGAAGGATCCAGTAAATTAAGTACATAGGGGCCCATCACAACTCCCGTGAAAAGCATTCCCACAATTCTGGGGAGCCTGATCTTCTGACACAAGGCTGCCATCGATAATCCTATTAAAAATATAAAGGCAAGCGATGTAAGCATTAAATTTGATCCTCCTGAATTTGCAAATTGTGTATCTAAAAATTACATCAATCCGAGGAAAAAGTAAATACATTTTTTCGAACAAATGTTTTATTTTTTTCTTGACAATTATTTCCCATTGGATTTATAGTGTAGTCACTTGTAAAACCGAATGTACGTTTGTATTTGTACTTGTGCTATATTGTGTGACCTTTTTTAAGTTACATTTTTGTGTGCTATATGGAATCAAAAAAAATATATAACGACCCAACTGCATATTTCCCCAAGGATACCCCTGTATATATGGTAATCGATCTTAAAAGCTTCTTTGCCTCAGTAGAATGCGTAGAGCGTGGACTTGACCCCATGACGGCAAAGCTGGTTGTTGCTGATCCTACCCGTTCAAAGGGCACAATATGCCTTGCGGTTACACCTGCTCTCAAAGCATTGGGGGTGAAAAATCGCTGCAGAATATATGAGATACCAGAAAATCTGGACTATATTATTGCCCCTCCCCAGATGCAGCATTATCTCAATGCTTCTGCTGAAATATATGAGGTATATCTTCAGTATATTTCTAAAGATGACATTCATGTCTACTCAGTTGATGAAGCTTTTTTAGATGTAACTCACTACCTGGATATGTACCATATGACTGCCAAAGAGCTGGGTATAGAGATAATGAATGCTATCTGGGACAAGACCGGAATCCGCTCCACCTGTGGCATTGGTACTAATCTGTATTTGGCCAAGGTTGCTCTGGATATAACCGCCAAACACGCCTCAGATTTCATTGGAATTCTGACTGAGGATACCTACAGGGAAACGCTCTGGACCCACCAACCGCTCACTGACTTCTGGATGGTCGGGCGTGGTATCTCTACCAAATTGTACCGTCACGGAATACTTAATATGAAGGATCTGGCCGCTGCCTCTGTGGCTGATAATTCTCTCCTTTTCAAGCTATTTGGTATAGACGCTGAAATTCTTATAGACCATGCCTTTGGAGTAGAAACTGTCACCATGGCAGATATTAAGAATTATCATTCTGAAAGTAACTGCCTAAGTTCAGGGCAGGTCCTGATGCATGATTACAATTTCGAAGACTGCAGAATTGTAGTGTTGGAAATGATGGACCAGTTGTGCCTCGATATGGTAGCTAAGGATGTAATTACAGACTCTGTCACCATCCATATTTCCTACAGTCACAGTTGGGAGCTGTACCCCATCACCCCGCCTGCCCACGGAAGCATCAGACTTCCACAGCGAACCAACTCAGATGTAATTTGGCGTGATGCCGTCAGGGAAAAATATAATGAAATAGTCCGCCCCGATGCTCCATTGCGCCGCATTTCCATCTCCTGCAATAATATAAAGCCCATTGATAACTTTGGAAATTATCAATATTCCCTGTTCGACGATGATGGCAACTTCTGCTCTATTCAGAATTTAAACGCAGCGCTCATTCGTCAGGACAAAACACGAGACCTGCAAAAATCCATAATTGATATCAAGAGACGATTTGGGAAAAATTCCGTACTTAAAGGAATGAGTCTTCAGGATGCTGGAACAATGCGGGAGCGAAATATGCAGATTGGGGGACACAAAAGCGGAAACAGCTTATGAAAGCAACTTATGTAGATAACCTATGAAGATAACCTATGAAAATAACCTATGAAAATAACCTATGAAAACTATAAACAAAAATTTATATCCAGTGGCAAACTTCCTATGCCCACATCCAAAAGAGCAAAGATTTTTGCGCCCTTTGATGCCCTGAGCGGTCTCCACGCGGCCCTGAAAAACAAAGAAAAAGTATCGGTAGAAAAGTACACAATGACAGATTTAGACTGCGAAGAGCTGGACAAAGCACTTCATCAAATATCTGTAGGAAGCGTTATAAATGTGATCTACTACCATCTGGATGAGAGTCTCACGCCTCACAAGGGTGAGTATCTCATGATTACAGGTAAGTTAAGCGCCTTTAATCTGGATAAGAAATATATCAAAATAGTGGATACCCTTATCCCTATTAAAGATATCAAGAGCATTAGGGTTGATTAATTTAGATAACCATAACGAGGGTTCCTGCCGCAATCAAAATACATCCAATTAAAGACTTAACTGTAAACTGTTCATGCAAAAACACAAAAGCAAGTATAAGAGTAATTGCAACACTTAGTTTATCAATTGGTACAACCTTTGATGCCTCTCCCATTTGCAGAGCTTTATAATAGCACAACCATGATGCACCTGTTGCAATTCCAGAAAGTATTAAAAATGTCCAGCTTTTTCTACTAATAGCTGATATTCCATCCTGTGCATGTGTTAAGAAGACCATCATCCAAGCCATAGCAACAACTACTATTGTTCGTATTGCTGTTGCTAAATTTGAGTTAACTCCATCAATTCCTATCTTGGCAAGTATTGATGTCAAAGCAGCAAAAATTGCAGATAATATTGCAAATATCAACCACATGACATATTCCTTTCATCCCTACAAATCCGACTTCTTTTTCCTTACTTTTGGTGCCGGAAGTTCATCATACATAGCATCCAGCAGCTTTGCTAAAAATTCCCTGTTCTCTATCTCATCTACCAAAAGCATTTCCTTCGCGCCTTCATATGGTAACTCATACTCCGCATGCGGCATTAATTCAATTGCCGCCTTCACTGGTTTAACAAGAAATCTGTCATCATATACACCACCTACTATCTTACCCTGATAATAGATAATAAATTCTCCCATCATTGCTTTGTACGTAATATCATTCATTCCTGACAATTGTTCTAATACAAAATTTAAATATTCTTTACTGGAAGCCATATGGTTCATCCTTTCTCAAAAGCAAACCAACTTTCTTATAAAAATATTATACTAATGTGTGCTAGCCTTTTTTTGTACAATCGTCCCCCAGAATATTGTATTCAATACTATTGCTATCATTAAGAATGGCCGCCTTGAAAAAATATTTTTCTCATACAGCCTAAGTTCGTCTGCATAACTATTTTCTATTTTTTCCACTTCACATTGGTAATCAGCATCAACCTTATCTTTTTTATCATCATATCTAATATCGATATCTTCAATTAATTTTGCCTTGGCTGACTCGATTTCTGATAACTTTATTTCAACATCTTCCAGTCGTGATTTCAGCTCCTGATATTTGGTATCTTCCTCTAACATCATAGTATATGATGATCCTGACATATTATCCGCCACCCCCGACAAATCCGATGGCCCTGACAAATGGTCCGCCACCCCCGACAAATCTTCTATTACTCTGTTCAGGTTAGGAACATTTGCACTATAGTATTTCTCATTTATAGTCAACAGCAAATGTTGTACTCTGCCATACGCATTCCAAAGCTCGTCTGCTTCAGATAGTTTCAGCATGGCTGCCTCAACAGACACAATGCCATCCCGCCTTGTACCTTTATTATAATTATCGCAGCCATAACTATCACATGCACCACAATTTGGACATACATTCCAGCCACACTTTGAACATGCCTTGCATTTTTTTCTTACAAAATGCTCCTGGCATCTCCAGCATTTAAAGATATCTCCTGATATTCCTTTTGCATTATCACAAAACTGCTTTATTTCCTCATACTGTTTTTCATACCTGTCCTTGTCTGACAAATCCAGCCTGTTTTCCATGGCTATCCGAAATTTTTCTATCACGTCATCTATCGAATTATAGCTATCCTCTATTTTCTCTATCTCGGCCTTCAAACCCAGACGCTGATTTTCATATGCCGTATACTCTTTTGACGGTTCCGCAGCTAAATCCAATTCCCCCTGATATTCTTCCTCCAATCTCTTCAGTGTCTCATCATATTCAGTATTGACTCTATCTATCTCAGACTTTTTCTTTGTATCCAAAAAATAAATTTTATCGTTGTAATTCAAGCGGTCCACAATTAAACCAACAAAAATCATTATTAGCAGAAGTTTGGAAATGAATTTTTTGTTTTCGGCCAGATAGGCCATTATTCTAGTTGTAAAATTATTTTTTTTCATAACCACTAAAATATTTCCAGTAGCATTAGCTCCTGTTGACCGTCGCAAAAGAACCGTCCCTAGTATGTTGCAATGGCAAAAGCCTGCCAAAAGCCTGTGCTGTCTTTTGCCATACCAATTGCCATAGTCTTCATACTTGTATCCAGGAAACAATGCTGAAGATCATTTACAAACTGCACTCCAACCTGCCCATTTCCATTATCCTTGGCACTGGCACTTATATAAGTAACCATTACCTTTAGGCTATTGGCAACCGCCTTGCCATTGAAAGAAGCTGAATTAGTTATAGCATCATTAACCTGCTGCTGACAGATTTCCTGCCCCTTCAGATTAACCTCCAGTGGTGCTAAGCCGGCAGCTGCACGACGCTGGTTAATGCCAGCATAATACTGCTGAATGTACACTTCCCTGTTAACGTCATCTACCACAACATCGCGTATTAATTCAGCTGGGATATTAGCCTCAAAAGTCTTAATCGGAACCATTGTGCCGTCCGGATTACTTCCAAAAGAGCATTGAATCAAAATATCCATAAGCCTTTCAGACAGTGGACAAAATGCTTTTTCTCTATCCCGATTAACAAAGTAAGCCTCAAATATCTCAGCGAAATACTCTGTGTTATCGTAATATGCATCATCATAGGTTCCAAGGTTTCCCCAATAACCATCCCTCTCTATTCTTCTGCACTTATCAAATATGTTTTCCGCTCTACGGTCATTCAAATGACTGTATACATGGCCAATCTCATGGGGAATGGCGGCTCTAATCTGCCGATCCTCTATACTAGTACAAACAAAAATAGAATCCTTCTTACTCTGGCCTCTTTCAGTCAGTTTGGAGACACCTCCAACTGCCCCTCCATTAACAGTAAACGGATGATCAGTAAAATAAATCTTTACATCATTATCGCGAATCATTTTTTGCAGATATCCTGGCAGAGACTGGTAATAATTCACCGCACTTTCCAAACGTTCACAGCTGCCAATCACGGCAATCTCCGGATATGCGGTCACATTGTACAAAATCTCTCCTGCAGAGCCATTCAACAGTGCATTAGCTTCAACGGCTGAAGCACTAATGGGAAAACTCAGTGTCAAAACACCAGCTGCAATGATAATTCCCCTCTTTAAAAGAAACTTCCAACCCATTCTTTTTAGTTTCCTCAAATTCATTTTAACCCCCTCCAATACATACTTCTCATCACAAAATACACATCCCCATTACACAGGGACACTCCTCATTGCAAAGTGCACATCCTCGTCGCAGAGGGACACTCCTCGTCGCAGAGGGACACTCCTCATTGCAAAGTACCACTCCTCGTCGCAAAAGAACCGTCCCCACTAGAACATGGTGTTGATCAAGTGTAGTCCTGTCTTTGTAGTAAATACCTTATCTCTAAAATGCTCGATCGCATCTTTTTTCAGATTATCCTCTAATGCATTGACTAAAAAATCCGCTTCCAGAAGTATTTGATAGTCCAATCCGCACACATTTTCATAGGTGTGATGATGTGCTATTAAAAAACATACCCTGTCAACCTCTTTCGCACTTACCTCTGGGAAGTTAGCCAGCATCTCTCTGGCATAGGCTGGACCCTCCTGTTCCTGAAGTTTTCCATCGCACTTTCCATATTTTATTTCTGAAGGTCTGATTCCAATATCATGCATTATCGATGCAATATCCAGAATTCGAAGTGTTTCGTCATCCAGGCCTTCCTTCACACCAATTATGTGTGCGAATTCGAATACCTTGATCAGATGCTGAATTCTGACAGCGTCTCCGGCATTGAACTCAGTCATCCTGATTATCAATTCATCATTAAGCATTCAACCCTGCCTTTCTCAGGTCTTCCACGTATCGGGCCTGCTGTTTCTTTAAAAAAATGCCTACCAATGGCTTCAAAATCACCTTTCTGGCAGTCACATCCTCTGTAAAAGTAATTTCTGTCTTATCGCCCTTTTCTTCAAACTGGCCCACCCAGTGTCCGGTCATATTGCTGTTTTCCATGTCGAACTCCCAGCGCTTACAGGGTTCGCAGGCGGTAACTGTAAAGGTGGTTCCGTAACCATCTTTAGTATATTCAACAAACTGGTTCTCACTCAGGACCTCTATTTTACTCAGATCACTGCGCCACTGATACTCCGTCAGAGATGTAACTATTTTCCAGACTGTCTCTATATCCTTATCCAGTGTCGCTTTAATGGTCGATACTGCCATACTATTTCTCCTACTTTTATCGTTACAAAGGGACACTCCTTGTTACAGAGGGACACTCCTCGTTACACAGGGACACTCCTCGTCGCAAAAGAACCGTCCCCACCTTTGTTTTTCTTTCTCAATTCTATAAAAAAGTCCTTAAGTACCTGGCTGCATTTGTCCTGCAAAATGCCCTCTGTCACATCCACCTGATGGTTGAACTGAGGATTATTTAAAATATTCATTACACTGCCTGCGCATCCGGCCTTATCACTACAGGCTCCCATTACAACCCGTGGGATGCGGGCCTGAACTATAGCCCCCGCGCACATCTGACATGGCTCAAGGGTTACATACAGAGTGCATCCTTCCAGTCGCCAGTCCTTAATAATCTTGCCTGCTCTCTTAATTGCTGTTATCTCAGCATGGGCAAGGGTTGTCTTGTCAGTATTTCGTCTGTTATAACCCCGCCCGATAATTTCATTTTCATATACGATTACACAGCCAATAGGTACTTCGCCAATTTTGGCTGCTTTTCTGGCCTGAATGAGGGCCTGACGCATAAAGTATTTATCTGCTTCCAGCTGAGCCTTTGCTTCCTCTTCCAGGCGTCTCAGTTTTTCTTCTTTATTTTTTGCCATTATTCAAAACTTCTCCCATGTGGTTAGTGTCACACAGCTCCCATAA
>DCIJ01000085.1 GCA_002315945.1 Lachnospiraceae bacterium UBA1729
CAGGTTTGGTTTCATTCCTCTGGCCTCTGGCTACATTATATGCTTTTGAGTATATGACTCATGAAGAGAATGAAAATGTCTTCTTTATGTTTTATACCATGACCTATGGCGTTACACTGGGTATTGCCCTTTCAGCAAACCTTTTGACCATGTATTTCTTCTATGAACTGCTTACGCTTGTAACTGTTCCTCTGGTAATGCATTCTCTTTCAAGAGAAGCAATCTTAGCAGGAAGAAAATATTTGTATTATTCACTTGGCGGTGCCGCCTTTGCATTTATTGGTCTGGTATTTGTAATCGTCTATGGAGGGACTACTGAATTTGCATTAGGAGGATGTCTGTCAGTTATTCAGACAGCCAGCTATAGAAATGTGCTTCTGCTGATATATGTACTTGCATTCTTTGGATTTGGTGTGAAGGCAGCTCTTTGTCCTTTTAACTCTTGGCTTCCCGATGCCGGTGTAGCTCCTACACCTGTTACTGCACTTCTTCATGCAGTAGCCGTTGTTAAATCTGGAGCTTTTGCAATAATCAGATTAACCTATTACTCCTATGGAGCAATATATATTAGAGGAACCTGGGCCCAGTATGTATTGATGGCTGCAATTATCTTTACAATAGTATATGGCTGTTCAAGAGCGGTAAAAGAGACTCATATTAAGAGGAGACTTGCATATTCAACAATAAGTAATCTCTCATATATTTTATTTGGTGTAATAATGCTAAGTCCATTAGGACTCATGGCAGCAATCTGTCATATGATATCTCACGCCTTTATGAAAATCTGTTCCTTCTTCTGTGCAGGATCGATTATGGTAAAGAGTGGAGCCCACTACGTGAATGAATTAGATGGTCTTGGCAAAAGAATGCCTCTTACCTTTGGAATATTTACAGTAAGTGCATTTGCACTTATGGGTGTTCCTGGATTATCTGGTTTTGTAAGTAAATGGTATCTGGTAAAAGCAGCTGTTGAAAGTAATAATACCTTGGCATTTATTGGAGTGGCAGGTCTTTTGGTATCAGCCCTTCTTACAGCAATATACATGTTAAGTATCAGTGTCAGAGCATTTTTCCCCTTTAAGGAAATCAAAGAAGAGGATATCAGACCTGCTACTGATCCAAGCTGGCAGATGTTAGTTCCCTTAACAGTATTTGTGATTTTCATGGTTGTCTTTGGTTTATACAATAAGCCCTTCACAGATTTGTTTTTACAGGTTGCAACAGGAATGCTGGATTAGAAGTAAATTATAAGGAGTATTACGATGATTCAGGAAATTTGTGGTTTTGGAATCCACCTACAGTTTGATGGATTTAGAATAGTATATACATTAATTGCATGTTTCATGTGGCTGTTAAGCTGTGGTTTTTCACTTGAATACATGGCACATTATAAGAATAAGGGGCGTTACTACTCTTTTCTGATTCTTACATTTTTTGCAACTGCAGGAGTGTTCCTATCAGCTGATTTGTACACAACTTTTATTTTCTTTGAAATAATGTCCTTCACATCCTATGTATGGGTTGCTCAGGAAGAAACACCTGGAGCACTTAGAGCTGGCTCAACCTATCTGGCAATTGCTGTAATGGGAGGTTTAGTCATGTTAATGGGACTGTTTTTGACCTATCATGCATTAGGAACTCTAAATATCGATGAGTTAAGAACTATTCTGCTTTCTGCCAACAGACAGACGCTTGAGTCACTATATCCTGCTGGATTATGTATGCTGTTTGGTTTTGGAGCAAAAGCAGGTGCATTTCCTTTGCATATCTGGCTTCCAAAAGCTCACCCCGTGGCACCGGCACCTGCTTCAGCACTTTTGTCAGGTATTCTTACAAAAGCAGGTGTGTTTGGAATGCTGGTTCTTTCAGGATCAATATTCTATCACGATGAAAAATGGGCTACCCTTATTCTTGGCCTTGGAGTGATTACCATGTTTTTAGGAGCACTTTTGGCGCTGTTCTCAATTAATATAAAAAGAACGCTTGCCTGCTCTTCCCTTTCACAGATTGGATTTATCATGGTAGGAATTGGCTGTATGGGCTTATTGGGTGAAGAAAATCTGTTAGCAGTTCAGGGAACATTTTTACATATGGTAAATCATTCCCTTATTAAATTAGTGCTCTTTATGGCAGCAGGTGTAATCTACATGAATATTCATAACCTGGATTTAAATGTAATTCGAGGGTTTGGACGTAACAAGGTTCTGTTCCATATTATATTCATAGCTGGTGCAGTAAGTATTATGGGTGTGCCTTTTATTGGAGGTGGGTACCTAAGTAAAACTCTTCTTCATGAAGGAATTGTAGAGTACACTGAGCTATTACATGAAGGTCATGCCGTTCCATTACTATTTAATGCAGATGCAATGAAAGCAATAGAATGGATATTCCTGGTGTCTGGTGGTCTGACAGTTGCTTATATGACAAAACTGTATATATGTGTATTTGTAGAAAAAAATGCAGATAGCAAGCTTCAGGAGAAATATGATAGTAAGAAGTCATCATATATGAATCCTGTCTCCACAATATGCCTACTTACTTCTGCAGTAGCAGTATTTGCAGTGGGACAAATTGGAGGAAGTGCAGCCAAGGCTTTAGCTGCCTATGGTGGAGGATTTCTTGATTTTGAAAAGGCTGGTGTAATAAATCAGGTCAATTTCTTTAGTCTTGTAAATCTTAAGGGTGCGGCTGTTTCTATACTTATTGGTGCTGCAGTCTATTTGATTGTTGTCAGAGGATGGATGATAAAGGACGATAAGTATCTGAACAGATGGGATGACAGAATTGATTTGGAGGATACGATATACAGACCTGTATTACTAACAATTCTTCCATTTTTTGGAACTCTAGTTAGCAGGATAGGAGATACTTTATTAGACAGCATAGTTGTTCTTTTAAGAAAAACCATCTATAAGGACAGTCCTTTGCATGAAGAAAAAATGTCCAGAGCTTATATCCCAGTTTTGGGAAATATTGCGGACTTCTGTCTGTACATTAAGAGATGGATTTCTTCTGTAATAAGAGGAACCGAAAGACCTGAATATGCCAGGACTTCTACCGGTTCTATAGACCGAATTGATTTAACAATCAGGGCCGAATTAAGAATGTTGAGCAGAGGTATGTCCTTTGGACTGATGCTTTTCTGTATAGGATTTATACTTACAATACTGTATTTACTATTTATATAGGAGTAGATTATGGCTTGGTACGATAGCGCAATTTTTTATCATATTTATCCCTTAGGATTATGTGGATGTCCCCATGAAAATAGTGATGATGCAGAAGGAAGTCATTTTGATACATTATGTGACTGGGCAAAACATGCAGAAGCAATAGGATGTAATGCAATATATATTGGTCCATTGTTTGAATCAGGATCTCATGGATATGATACTATTGATTATCGTTTGGTAGATAAAAGACTTGGCAGTAATGAAGATTTTAAAAGCTGGGTTGAATTATGTCATTCGCTGGGAATGAAGGTAATAGTTGATGGTGTATTCAACCATGTTGGAAGAGACTTTTTTGCATTTAAGGATTTGAAGGAAAATAGAGAAGCCTCCAGATATAAAGACTGGTTCCTTGGACTGAATTTCTATGGAAACAACGAATATAATGATGGTTTTTCTTACGAAAACTGGGGAGGCTATAATCTCTTAGTAAAGCTAAACCAGAAAAATCCGGAAGTATACAATTATCATTTTGATACGGTGAAATTCTGGATAGAAGAATTTAATATTGACGGAATTCGCCTGGATGCAGCAGATGTTCTGGATCATCAGTTTATGCAAAAGCTAAGGGGTGTATGTGATTCCTTAAAAAATGAATTCTGGCTGTTGGGTGAGGTAATCCATGGAGATTACAGCAGATGGGCCAACAAGGATATGCTGCATGCTGTAACAAACTATGAGCTTCATAAGGGATTGTTTTCAGGGCATAATGATCATAACTATTTTGAAATTGCCCATTCTGTAAAAAGACTTTTAGGCATATGTAATGATTACAGGCTGTATACATTCGTGGATAATCATGATGTGGCAAGAATTGCCTCAAAGGTAAATAATAAGGCCCATTTAAAAAATATTTACATACTGAATTATACATTATATGGAATACCTTCAATATATTATGGTTCAGAGTTTGGAATTGAAGGAAATAAAGAAAAATCTGGTGACTGGAATCTGCGTCCACAGTTGAATATTGCAGAATATCAGGATGCATATGAATCTAATCCTTTAACCGCTCTTTGCTGTAAGCTGGCAAAATTAAAGGCGGATTATCCCGAACTGACCTATGGAGTATATAAAGAGCTTTCACTTACTACCGGTCAGTATGTATATGCCAGAATATTGGATAACTGTGCCATAGTAGTTGCATTAAATAATTCTGATTCCACTGCCTGGGTAGAAACAGGTCTGCCCATGTCAGGAGAAATAGAAGAATTTGTTATAGAAAAAGAAAATATGGTAGGTGTAGAGCCTCTGTCAGGAGACAGGATAAAAATAGAACTGCCTCCCAATGCTGCCAGAATCTTTAGAATCAGTCGAGCTTAAAAGCAAGACTGATTCCTTTTTTGTTTGTACTAATTGTGCCTATTGAACCAGAGATAATAGGCATGGCAGGCGGAAGGTGACCCAGATCAACATCAAAATATACTGGAATCTGATATTTTCTGGCTACAGGAAGAATGGCCTCATACTGATCCAGTCCGAAGAGTTCTTCTCCAAAGTGAAGGGGTCTTCCAATAATCAGACCTTTAATGTATTTAAACCATCCACTGTTATCAAGCTGCCAAAGAGCCCGCCTCATGGAATAGACATTAAGATCGCAGCTTTCAAGAAACCATAATATTCCATCATTCTTATACTTATCTGTAAAATCATTTACCCTATCGAATTTTGTTCCGCAGAGTGTCTGAAGACAGTCAAGGCAACCTCCAACGAGTCTTCCAGTAGCAGAAATACTGGCATCCTCTGAAAAGACAGAAACCGAATTAATAGAATCTGATATAGGAGAATATACCTTAATATTGGTAGATTCTGTACAGTTATATGGTTCAGTAGGATTCTCAGGAGATTTCAGGCCTTCCTTTTCCCAAAGTCCATATGTAGATACCTCTAATTTTTTTCCTGTAAGAATGTCATACGCGTCATTTAATGAAGGATGAAGAGTACGCATTCCAAATGCAGGGGCATTTGGACCATAAAGAGATGCAACATCGCATAATGTGGTCAATAGGAAACCAAAATTTGTATTATCAGAATAACCCATGTACCACTTAGGCTGGGAGTTGGTGATACAATCAAAATTAACATTTCCGATGGTTTCACACATTAATTC
>DCIJ01000089.1:0-2326 GCA_002315945.1 Lachnospiraceae bacterium UBA1729
AAGAGTTAACAAAGAAATATTGGAAAAATATTATAGAGAACCCTCTTTTTGATAATATTCCAGACGAATATATTATTGAAATGATTGATTCTCTGGATGGACACATAAGTAATTATAGAAAAAATGAAATCATATTGAGTATCGGTGACGAAATAAGACGATGTGGCATAATTCTTGACGGTTCACTGGAAGTATCCTATGACACTAATCAATTTGAAAAACACAATGTCAATCACTTTAAGTCAGGACAGATTTTTGGCGAGTCATTAGCACTCAAAGGTATAATTCACAGCCCTGTCCAGGTGCGCGCACTTTCAAATTGCACTGTTTTGTTTATTGATTTAAGAAAGCTGATTCTGTCATCCGACCGTTGTAGTAAAAATTGTCTCTATAACCATCAGCTGATTCTGAACCTCATGGGTCGCATGGCAGAGCAGAATATTTTTTCCAATCTCAAGCTTCGTATCCTGGGTCAGCGCTCACTTAGAGATCGTATCATGATATACCTAACACATCTTCACGCAGATAATCCTCAGGGTGTAGAAATATCTTTTTCGCAGACTGCTCTGGCGGAATTCCTGGGTGTCAACAGAAGTGCACTTGCAAGAGAACTGGGTCGAATGCAGGACGAAAAACTCCTGGTTATTAATAAAAGAAATTATAGGATACTATAATTCGTTGCAGAGGGACACTCCTCGTTGCAAAGTACCACTCCTCGTCGCAAAAGAACCGTCCCCACTACTACACGATGTCCATGTCAATTCCAAGCTTCTCGGCACGTTCAGCGTCCGCCTGACTTATACCACTATCTGTAATAATCTTCTCAAATCGGTCAAAGGAAGCTACCACCATCAAATAGTCGCCGCCAAATTTGGAACTGTTTGCTAAGAGATAAACCTTGTCCACCACATCCATGATAGCATTCTTGATTTGAAGTTCCGGGGTACCAATAGAGGTGACTCCAGCCTCAAAGTTAATGGCATGTGCCCCAACAAAGGCTTTACTTGCCTTGAATCGTGCCACGAAGGAGGTTGCAAGCTCTCCCATAGCGGCAGGGAGCTTTCCCTGAATCTGGCCACCAATCTGAAAGAGCATCACATGTGCTGCCCCCGAAAGCACACAGGCCGAAATAAGTGAATTAGTTAATACAACGACCTGCTTTTCACTATGAGCAGCAATCTCTTTTGCCAGATAGTAATTTATTGAAGAATCATCAATGACGATGGTATCTCCATCATTAATATATGTATAAGCTTTCTGTGCTATCCTCTTTTTCTGTTCAGGAAACTGTAAGATATTACCGGGAACCATAGGAACAGAAAACTGTTCCGCTGCCGGAACTGCACCGCCACGGGTTCTTTTCAGGAGTCCACGATCCTCAAGCTTCTGAATATCTGCTCTGATAGTTACCTCAGATATCCCAAATTCTTCACTTAACTCAGTAACCTTTACGCGACCCTTCTCCTCAAGTTTTTGTAATATCAGTTCTGCACGCCTGTCTACCATTTCCCCGTTCCCTTTATAATACTGTTGTTATACTGACAAATTGATAGTTTCTTAATACTGTTAGTTTCTTTTTCAAAAAGCCATCTTTTTTCTTATATTCTGACATAATTATACACCGCAGAATTTTCAATTGCAAGCATTCGAAACCAATTCGAAAGTTATGTAAAACCTATTTTGTCACTTATCAGCATCCATTTAGTGCATATTGCACAGTTCTACTACTATATTTATGTCTCTTTTTCACAGATTGCATATTTTCCAAACTTTTTATTATTGACACTTCAAAACATTCGAAAGTATAATGAAACCACAGAAGGTTACTTTCGAAAGTTTTTCATAAGTGCTTTGCACAAGTTTTTCGAAAGTTTGGTGAACATAGAGGTTTTTTTATTCAAGGAAGGTAGGTATTTCACATGTCAGAAAAATTCAGACCAGTAACCGCAATAACAATGGGTGATCCCGCTGGAATCGGACCCGAGATTGTAGTTGGCACAGTACTGGACAAGGAAATTCATGAATGCTGCAAACCATTTGTAATCGGTAGCATCGCTATTCTTGATCGCGCAGCCAAGGTATTAAACAAGGAACTTAAGTACAACAAAATTACAGATCCTTCGGAAGCTAAATACGAATACGGAACCGTTGACGTATTGGAAACAGGCGACTACGATACCGATTCAATCGTTTGGGGTGAGGTTCAGGAGCTGGCCGGACAGATGAGTGTTGACTGGATCATGAAGTCAATCGAGCTTGGAATGGCAAAAAAAGTTGATGCTGTATCAACCGCTCCTATCCACAAGAGAGCTATCAAGCTGGTAGG
>DCIJ01000089.1:2418-14099 GCA_002315945.1 Lachnospiraceae bacterium UBA1729
CTGAGAGTTTTCTTTGTAAGCCGCCACATGTCAGTTGTTGACGCATGCAAATATGCTTCCAAGGAAAGAGTATTAGAGAACGTAGTTAATATAGATAAGGAATTGAGAAAAGTTGGTATCGAGAATCCATTGATTGCTGTTGCCGCACTCAATCCCCATGGCGGAGACAACGGACTCTTTGGTACAGAAGAGATAACCGATCTCATCCCCGCAGTTGAAGCAGCAAAGGAACTTGGAATCAACGCAGTAGGACCTGTTCCTGCAGATTCAGTATTTAACATTGGAAAATCTGGTAAATATGATGCAATCCTGTCACTCTATCACGATCAGGGACACATCGCATGCAAGACCTTGGATTTTGAGAAATCTGTTACTCTCACCTTCGGACTTCCTTTTATCAGAAGCTCTGTTGACCATGGAACCGCATTTGATATTGCAGGCAAGGGTATTGCAGGTTGTGTAAGTCTTATCGAATCAACCAAGGTTGTATCTGAGTATGCTGCAAAACAGCATTCAAATTAACAGGAGGTATCTTTTATGCCAAGAATAGGAGCTGTCGCAGACGATTTGACTGGCGCTACTACCACTGGTGTGTTATTAGCCAGATCAAAAGCAAGAACTGCAGTCTTCTTTAATGAAGAAGCTGCACAAAAGGCTGAAAATGCTTCTGAATTAGATGCCATTCTTATCAGTAGCAATTCAAGACCTCTTCCAAAAGAAGAAGCATATGAGAAGGTATCCTCTGCAACCAAGGCTCTCCTGAATATGGGTGTTGAATTTTTTTCCAAGAGAATTGATACAACACTTCGCGGCGGAGTCGGAGTAGAAATAGATGCCATGATGGACGCCATTGGTGGCGATGTTGTCGCAGTAGTAGTTCCAGCAATGCCTCAGTCCAGAAGAATTCTTGTGGGCGGTTATTCAATCATTGATGGAGTTGCACTTATCAACACTCCCGTTGCACAGGACGTTAGAACTCCTGTACGTGAGAATTACATTCCCAGACTTTTGGACGGACAGAGTCGTCGTCAGATAGGAACTGTTTCTCTCGACGTGGTTCTCAAAGGAACAAATGAAATCAAAAATATTTTAAAAGCAAGAAGATATGAAGGTTCCGAGGTTATCGTCGTTGACGCAATCACACTTGAGGATGTTGAAAACATCGCAAGAGCCTGTGTCGAGTTAAACTGGAAGGTTCTCGCTGTAGATCCCGGTCCCTTTACCGCTAAGCTTGCATATTGCAGAGGTCTCATTGAGACCGAATCAGCCAACGTTCCAGAAGCAACTGCTGATGGAACCGGCAAAACAGTACTGATAGCTGCTGGAAGTGCTACTCCAGTCACAAAACGTCAGATGGAAATCCTCTGCCAGGACGAAAGACACTTAAGAATTCCTGCAGAGCCCAAACACTTTATCGAAGGTGGCAGCCTTGCTACTCAGGAAATAAACAGGGTCATCGACGAAGCTGTTAAGTTATTAGAAAAAGGTACACCCAGAGCAATACTCATTGAAACTGCTCTCCATGGCGACCTCCTGGATCTGGATGCTGAAGACACCCGACACGGCTATGCAAAAGGGGTAAGTGCTAATCGCATCAATAGCAGTCTGGGCGCAATAATCGCTGGCATTCTGGAGAGGGTTGGCAGAGAGAGAATCGCCGGCCTGTATACCACCGGCGGCGACACAATGGTTAATGTATGTTTTCATCTGGGTGTTGAATGTCTCGAGGTAGTTGATTACGTTATCGCTCAGACAGATGTTGGGCGCATGCTTGGAAAATACGCTGGCATGCCTATCATCGGTAAGGGTGGTCTGACTGGTAACGACAATACAGCCTGCGACATTGTAGAAAGACTTTTTAGGGAAGCAACAAGAGAATAGGAGGAAATTAATCTTATGAGTACAGAAAAAAAAGAAGGATTAGATCTTAATCTATTAAACAAAATGAAAAAAATGCCAGGTGGTCTGGTAATCATTCCACTGCTTATCGCAGTAATCTTAGCAACAATTTGCCCCAGTGTTTTCCAGATTGGTGGTTATGTTACCGCTCTCTTCTATGATGGAAATGCTTGTATGATGGGTCTTTTCCTGATCCTGTGTGGTTCAGCAATCGACGTTCGTCAGGTTGGAATGCCTTTGTACAAAGGTGTTACCATGACAGCTATGAAATTTATCCTTGGTGTTATCTTAGGCCTTGTAGTCGGCAAGATTTGCGGACCTGCTGGTTTCCTTGGACTTACACCATTCGTACTTATCGCAGCAATTACTAACTCAAACGGTTCACTTTACATTTCATTATCATCACAGTTTGGTAATGCAACTGATACTGGAGCTATTTCAATCCTTTCACTTAACGATGGTCCTTTCTTCACACTTATCGCTTTAGGTGCAACAGGCCTTGCAAATATCCCCATTGACAAGCTTATCGCAACAATCGTTCCCCTCCTCATCGGTTTCATTTGGGGTAACCTTGACAAAGAGTTCCGTAAATCATGCTCTGTAGCACAGCCAATCGTTACTTTCTTCATGACAATTTCCATTGGCTCAAAGACAGATATCAAGACAATTATTACAGCTGGAGCTTCAGGTATCATCCTTGGTCTCCTTTCAGCAGCTACCGCAGTAATCTTCTTCTTCGCATTCAATGTACTTCTTCCTAAGAAGGAAAGAAACGCAATGGGTGCTGCAATCGGTACAACTGCTCTTAACTCAGCTATGACTCCTGCAGCTGTAGCAGAAGCAGATCCTACAATGGCTGAATACGTTCCCATGGCTACAGCACAGTGTGCAACAGCTTCAATCATCACCCTGTTCCTGTGTCCTTTCATCGTTGCATTCTTTGACAACATGATGAAAAAAGCTAAGAAGGGTATCTACTCTCCTGAAGGCTGGGCTTACGAAGGAAACTAATTATAACTATTACTTAAAATTTGTCTGGAGGATTCATGAAACCAACACTAAACTTTCAAATGAAAGCTGAATATATATATGACTTACTACTTTTCCAGGTCTACTCAAAATTTTCAGGATTTTTGGTAAATCTGTTGGGACTTACAGTCATAATTATCGGGGGACTTCGTCTCGGCAAAGGTGAATTGACACTTCTCCAGACAGCATTTTATCTTATGGCAGGATTTTTGATTCTTGCTTATACTCCTCTCCAGTTAAAGCGCAAGGCCAAATACATGATGGGCGATGAAAAAAACCAACAGGAAGTTAGCTATGCCTTTGATGAAAATGGAATTGAGGAACAGTTCAGCGAGAACTCTAGACTGTACACCTGGGAAGATTTTGACAAGGTAATATCTACACCCAAGACTATTACCTTCTTCCACAGTGATTCTACAGCAATAATCATGCCCAAAGAAACATTTGGCGATGCATGGGCCCCTGTAATGCAGTTGATTTTAGCCCATATGCCAGTCAGTAAAATATTAATCAGATAAGATTAATTAGATAAGGAGATTACCATGAAAATAGCAATTGGATGTGATCCCAATGCTCAGGAAGCCAAAGAAGAAATAATTAAATTTATTGAAAGCAAAAAATTAGGCGAGGTCACTGATTTCGGTAGTGAAGATCCAATCTATGCAAATGTTGCAATCAAGGTTGGCGAAGTAGTCGCTTCCAAAGAATATGACCGCGGAATATTAATCTGTGGTACAGGACTCGGTGTATCCATTGCCGCAAACAAAGTAAAGGGAGCTTATGCAGCTTTACTTTCAGACATCTATTCTGCCAAGAGAGCCCGTTTAAGCAACGATGCAAACATCGCTTGCTTAGGAGCTTTTACAACTGGCAACAAGCTTCGCGAGGAATTAGTCGAAGCATTCCTTACAAATGAATTTGTTCCCGGCTGCTCATCTCAGCCCAAGATCGATGCCTTTATCAATTATGATAACAATCGCTAAGCAGCAGGGTTAGAAAAAATCTCTCTCTTTTCAAAAAAAGGATTTCCCATTACAGGAAATCCTTTTTTATTTTCTCATATTCGCTACACAATTCAAAGGGACACTCTTCGTTGCAAAGGGACGCTCCTCGTCGCAAAGGGGCTATCCTCGTCGCAAAGGGACACTCCTCGTCGCAAAAGAACCGTCCCCACTACGCTTTTTGCCAGCCTGCATTTATCTTGCGTTTCAGCTCGTCGAGAGGCTTTAACCCGCTCAGCGCATCATAGGCTGCCACGCAGCACGCCCCTGTTCCCGCGGCCAGATGGAGACACATCTCCACATTCTCCCCCTCGAGCATGCTGGTTAAAAAGGCCGCAATACTGGTGTCCCCAGCACCAGTGCCAGACAATACACATTCAGGAACATAGGACTTTTCAAATATTTCTTTTTCAGCCCAGCCCTCAGTATCCAGCTCAACTCTTTTACTAATCTCATCAAGCTTTTCCGAAGTAGAACTGCAAAAATACATTCCAGGCTTGCCACATTTTAGAAGCAGAACCTTTGCTCCAAGCTCCATACACTGTTTTGCAAGAGGCTTAATATCTTCTTCCGGAATCAGTATCTCTGTAATATCTCTGCCTGCTGCCCTTTTCTGCCATTCATCAAAACGCTCTCTGTCCAGCATGAAGCATAATTCTTCAACACTGGGAACAAAGAAATCGGTATAGGGCATTACTCTGGTCAATATCTTTTTCCAGTCAGCCTTACCTGCGTCAGAATCAGGATCCACTGCGGACAGATCAAGAGAGGTTGCACAGCCTGCTTCCTTAACCTTCTTAAATAGTGTAATAAGCTCTTCGCCGTCATTTTCATACATGGATTTCATGAGTGTGGGATATCCAAAATGGAAAAGCGCTGCCTCCTTCAGTTCCTCATCCTTAATATCATCTGCATGGAAGCAGTTATTCGCCCCGGGATTATGGAGAAAAATTCTGTCTATTCCCGGTACTGCCAACACTACAGAATATGATGTGGACACTTCATCAGATCTGATCATTCCAGAAGACGCATCATACTTGTCCAGAATTCCGCAAATCATGTCGCCGAATTCGTCACAGCCAAGTTTACCCATCAGGGTTACATCAGCTCCCAGAACCTTCATTCCCAAACCAGTATTAGCTACTGCGCCTCCTGTTGAAACCTCAGCCTTATCCATCTGGATAAGCTTTCCAGGCTGCAATACTTCTCCAATATTGGATACTTTTTTACCCGGGAAAACCGGTGTAATATCTATACATATATGTCCTGCTGCTATTACTTTTTTACTCATAGTTTTCCCGTTTAAACCCTTCACTCTAATTTCTCATTATTGCTAAATAAATCATTACGTGCTGCTAAAGATATATTATTTGTTCTTAATAGCATCATCAAAAGCTACAGTTGATGGTGAGAAGTTGATCTGTTTTGTGAACTCGCAAGCTTCAGTTCCACCAAATACTCTTTCCATTCCACTGTCTTCCCATTCGATTGAGAGTGGTCCATCATATCCAATCTGGTTAAGAACTCTGATGATATTATCAAAATCAATATCGCCATGTCCTGGTGATACGAAGTTCCATCCTCTTCTCTGATCGCCGAATGTGATGTGTGATCCAAGGACGCCATTTCTTCCATTGAAGTTTGTCTTAGCATCCTTTACATGTACATGATAGATTCTGTCTGCAAAATCAAAGAGGAACATTGCAGGATCAAGTCCCTGCCAGATGAGATGGCTGGGGTCAAAGTTGATACCCAGAGTCTCTCTGTAATCAAATGTTTCTAACAGTCTCTTTGTGCTCCAGTAGTCGAAAGCAATCTCGCCAGGATGAACTTCCAAAGCAAGCTTAACTCCGCACTCATCGAATACATCCATTATCGGACTCCAGAGTTCTTTAGTCAACTGATATCCAGCTTCGATCTGCTCCTCAGAAGTCTGAGGGAATGAATACCAGAATTTCCAGATTGGTGAACCTGTGAAGAATGTTACAACCTTAACACCCATAGCTTTGGCAGCATGAGCAGTAGCCTTCATTTCTTCAATAGCCCATTTCTGGATACCTTCAGGATTTCCAGCCAGTTCTGCAGGTGCAAATCCATCAAGTCTGGGATCATAAGCCCACTGAACAGCGTCAAGCACGCACTGTCCTGCCAGATGATTACTGATTGCCCAGCAGTTCAGGTCATATTTTTTAAGCATTGCTTTAACTTCTTCTACATAAGCTGCATCAGTTGCTGCTCTTCTCATATCAAGATGTGCTGCTGAAAGCTCAAGTCCTTCATAACCCATCTGCTGTCCAAGCTTACAGATTTCTTCTAAAGATAAATCGCCCCACTGAATTGTAAAAAGTGTAACCGGTCTAGACATAAAATACCTCCTTAATCAAAGGGCCACGGCCCTCCCCAACTATTAATTATAATTCAACCCATACGTTTCCGTTATCGTTACTTTCAAGGCATGCCTCAACATATTTAAGACCCGCAACGCCTTCTTCGATTGTAGGATAGTCAATCATTGCCTTGTCAAAGCTTCCAGCCTTAACAGCTACGAGACAGTCTGTAAAGTTATCATACAGGTTACCCATTGCTTCAAGCCATCCCTCTGTATGTCCTGAAGGGAGACGGCCGTATTTAGCTGCATCTGCTGATACTGCTCCATAGCCTCTCTTGATACTTCTCTGGATACCATCTTCTTTAATTAAGATTACTTCTTCAGGATTCTCCTGGAACCATAACAGTGTTCCCTTGGATCCATATACTCTCAGGCGAAGGCTGTTATCACATCCAATGCAGAACTGGCTTGTCCAGTTAACGCCTGTTGCTCCATTATCATATTCAACAAGAATCTGATCATTGTCATCAAGCTTACGTCCAGGAACAACCACATCCATCTTAGCCAACAGTCTCTTTACCTTTAATCCGGTAACTGTATATACAGCATTTTCAACGTGAGTTCCCAGATCACCCAGACAGTTTACACGTCCAGACTGTTCAGGATCGCATCTCCATTCGCCCTGCTTGCCGCCCCAGCTGTTCTCATCATATAACCAGCCCTGTGGATACTCAGCCATAACAGTACGAATTGTTCCAATTTCGCCTGACTTTACAAGATCTCTCATATACTTCATGGTTACATGTCCTGTATATGTATATGTAACCATAAAAAGTAAGTTGTTCTTATCAGCTATGCTCTGAAGCTCCTCTGCTTCCTTGGCAGTAGTAACCAATGGCTTATCACATGCTACATGAATACCAGCCTCAAGAAATGCTTTTGCAACAGCGTAGTGAGTATTGTTTGGTGTAACTATTACAACAAAATCTATTCCGTCTTCTCTTGCACCCTCTGCTTTTGCCATTTCCTCAAAGTTTGCATAGCAGCGTGACTCATCAATACCAAGCAGTTCCCCCTGTGCAATACATTTTTCATGTGTTCTGGAAAAACATCCTGCAACAAGCTTAGCTGATTCATCAAGACTGATTGCTCTTCTATGTGCATCACCGATAAAAGCACCAGGTCCTCCGCCGACCATACCATACTGAAGTTTCTTCATTGACATACCTCCTTCTTTATGAAATACCTTCCCTAGATTTAAACACTAATTATTACGTATTAAACAGTTCCCATGAGTAACTTCATTACATACATCTCAAGACCTTCAAAGTCACGGTTCTCAACGCACTTCTTCTGGAAATCGTAGTCAAACTTATCAACCTTTTCTTCAAGTGCCTTGAATACTTCAAGAGAGTTTGCCAGATGCTTGTAGCTGTCTTCGTCCTTAGTTGTACGCATAGCCTTGACATCGAGACCTACGAACTCACCCTTGTCGCCATATCCGTTTTCTTTAAGAACCTTAACCTGGTTGAATGCTGCTCTTAAGTTCTCAACACCGAAAGACTTGTCCTGATCGTACTTGATTCCGTTCTGATCATTTAAGTGAACAGTCATAAGTTTGCCCATAGCAAGTGCAAATCCAATTTCGTGTGCTGGATCAAGTCCTGCCAGAATTGCATGAGCTGATTCAAGGTTACCACCTACACGGCTGGGATCAATTGTTGCAGCTGAGATAGCCATTACATGTCCCATGGTTCCGCAGATTGAACGGTCGATAGGCTCGTTTGGCTTAGGCTCGATACATACACGGATCTTTGAATCATATTCAAGCATCTTGTTGATTGAATCAATCAGCTGCTGTGTGCACCATACAGGAGATTTTGATTCTGCGCAGAGAGTGCCTTCACGTGCAAGCCACAGTACAACCATGTCACATCCCAACTCATTTGCGATATCGATTGAACGATAAGCTCTCCACATTGCATATTCTCTGTCTTCTTCTGATGTGCTCATGAAACCACCATCAGCTGTGTGCTCATCCATCCAAAGTCTGGGTGCTACAAACTCTGCAACCAGTCCGTACTTATCAAGTTTCTTCTTAAGCTCTCTAGCCTTTTCCTTGATTTCTTCTACTGTATAGTCATTGATGTTTGGAACTGCGTCATCATCATGGAACTGAATTGCTGAAAATCCCATCTCTGCGAATTTTGCAAGCTTCTCATCAAAATCAATTTCTTTTCTTGTTGCTGGTCCATATGAATCAGCTCCTGAATGTACGTTCCAAGGTCCTACTGAAAATTTAAATTTGCTCATTTTGTTCTCCTTTTCATTATCATGTATTATTTGTGCGTTCTAGTGCACTACCCATTGGTTTTCTATGATAATCTCCCACTTAATTTATGCCTTTTCGACTATTTGCGAATGTTCGCGCAGGAACTATCAACTAGTTGCATGTTATCAATTATTCTCTAATACTGCTTGTGCAGATTTGTTTTAAATAATATGACAAATTTGCTTTTTCTAATAAGCAGTGCCATAATGTTTTTGTTGTCAAAATCACAGCGAATCCACATTTTTAAGACGTTATAGAGGTATATTCCATGGGCGGAACCAACAATAATGAATACGAAATAATCAAGCACAACAAGGCCAACTTCCGGCTTTTTCTAGTTAATCTGTTGTACAGGAATCCCCATGCCCACAAGGATTTCGAAGTAGGCCTGATTGTTAAGGGCAATATTAATCTGACCACCCTCACTAATACTCACAGGCTATCCGCCGGCGATGTCTTTATTATTAATCCCTATCACAGTCATGAACTTCAGGGATCTGAACCTGCCCTGGTTATGTCTCTGCAGGTTCCGTCAGCTTTTTTTGAGGCATATTTTCCTGATATTTTTCATGTGGAATTTTTGTCAGAAATCATCACTACGGATGAAGAGGTAAAAAAATCGATTGCCACACTGATGACAGATTTGGCAAAAGAATACTTTAGAAAAGAAGCCCTGTTCGAATTCAGATGTGCCATCTTAATAAATCATCTGTTCTACTATCTGTTTCAAAAGGTGGAATATATAGTTCGCTCCGAGCAGGAAGCCAAGACCCAGCGACTCAAGGGTCGTCGCGCCAGACGAATAATGCATTATGTGGATGCCCACTATACCGAGAAGATTCTTCTGTCTAATATTGCCGAAGAGGAAAATCTCGATTTGTACTATCTGTCACATTTTTTCAAGGACACCTTTGGCATGCCCTTTCAGACTTATGTAAACAAGTTGCGTTGCGAACATGCCCGTCATTTGCTGCTGGTTACCGACAACAGTCTGCTGGACATATGCATTGCCAGTGGTTTTTCAGACCCAAAATATTTTAATAAAAGCTTCAAGGAGCAGTACGGCTGCCTACCCAAACAGTACCGCCGCAATTTTGAAAACCTGGAACTTAGGGAGCAGCAGAACAATATGCTTTCTACCCAGGAATTTTTATCAGAAGAGGCCAGCATAGTTATTCTGGGGATTTAGCAATCTGACTAAAAAAGTGAATTTTATTTGCTATTTTTATGGAACATTTTAGATTTTAGTGATACCATGTTACATATATGTTGAAATTTTACATAACTGTGCTATGTAAATAACACAGACTCTGAGAGATATCTCATAAAAAAAGAAAGGAAGCTTCATCAATATGGGTAATACTACAACAAACAAAGAACTGCAGGGAAGTAATCATCTGGTCTCCATATGTTTTACAGTAATATGCACAATTCTTGCAGTTGCTTATCTGGCAGAATTCTTGAAGGGCTCCAGAACCTTAGCCTATTCATTAGTGGTAATTGTGATATGCATAATTCTTCCAGCTGCAAGCTGGATTTCTTACAACAGACAGAAAGATACGCCAGTAATAAAGCATCTGCTTGGTATTGGCTGGCCGATTTTTTACGTTATTGTAGTTTTTACAACTACCAATCCCCTTACCTTTACATACTCTATTCCCATGCTGATTATTGCTTCGGTATACGCCGATTCTAAATTTTCCATGCTGGAAAGCATAGGATTCATCATTTGTAATATTGGCCAGATAGCCTTCTTTTATTCAAAAGGAATATACAATTCCACAAATACTGCTCAGCTTGAGATTCATTTCTTTATAGTATTATTAATTTCCGGATTCTCATTTTTTACAGTTCGTCGTGTAGAAATCAACAACCGGGAAAACAGCAATCGAATCAACGACGAGATGATACGAACCAAGGAACTGCTGGACCGAATTGTTTCCATTTCTCAGGAGACAAATTCCAGCATCGATGATGTGTGCTCAGAGATATCAGATCTTACATATTCAATCAGAACAACCTCTGATGCCATGAAACATGTCGATTCCGGAGCAACCAATACAACTGAGACCGTACAGTCCCAGATTGAACAGACTAACAATATTTCTATGAAGATAGAATCTGTAGCTGGAAATTATCGCGAGATAGTTGATAGCATTAACGAGTCCATGGCAATAATCATGGACGGCAAGGGAACCATTTCAGAGCTTACCGAGAAATCTGCCGATACCATCGAACGTGGAAACATTGTTACCAGCAAACTTAATAACCTCAATACCATTATGGCCAGCATGAATTCGGCTGTAGATATTATTTCAGAGATCACTTCTCAGACCAGTCTGCTTTCATTAAATGCATCAATTGAAGCTGCAAGAGCCGGCGAGGCTGGCAGGGGATTCGCTGTTGTTGCTTCCGAAATTCAGAAGATGGCCAACGATACCCAGTCAGCAGCCTCAAAAATTGCTTCCATGGTTGAGGATGTAACCAGCGCTATTTCTGATGTAGTTCAGGTTACCTCCGAGATGATTGACCAGATTATGGATCAGGCTCAGACCACCGAGAAAACTGTAACGACCTTTGAAAACATTGAGCATAACACCGATGTAATCAAGTCCTGTGCTCTGGAGATGTCTACCGCAGTTGAACAGCTGGATTCAGCCAACCGCGAAATTGTAGATAGCATCACCACTATATCCGCCATCTCTGAAGAGGTATCTTCCAATGCAAAGACTACTCTCGATTCCTGCGAAGATAACATTCAGACAGTTGAGAAGATCAATGGCGAGATGAGCAGACTTACTGAATTGGCAGCAAGTTTAATCCAATCATAGGCTGAATCAAACTGCTAACTTTGATTGCCAACCAGTATAGATTCCACATATTTCAGCACTACATCTTCGATAAAATCAACTCGATCAAATACTCTTGGATTGAAATATGAAGTAATTGCAACAACTATATTCTTAATGGGATTAATGTATATGACATTGCCGCTATTACCAATAGCGGCATAGATCCCATCTTCTGGATGAACAATCCACCACAGGTAGCCATAGTGCATGCCTCTAAACACGTCTCCTTCGACCTCTCT
>DCIJ01000089.1:14212-16032 GCA_002315945.1 Lachnospiraceae bacterium UBA1729
TGCGCTCATACACAAACCATATCCAGGAGTTCCAATTCCATATAGATCTGCAAACCAGACATTCTCCCTGGGATTTTTGTCCAGGGTAAAAGCCTTATGTTCCTGCACTGTTTTTGCATAGAAATTAGAATGTACAGGTATTCCAAGTGGCTCAAACAGGTATTTATTGGCATATTCAACGGTAGTCATTCCGCTGACCCCATGTAAAATCCCCGACAGAATATGCAGGCATACCGTCTGATACTTGAACTCTTCAGTAATGCCCTTTCGTCCTCCCAAAAAATCCAGCGAACTGTATGTCCAGTTCTGGCTGGAGCAAACCTTGGTCCAGGGGTCACCCTTACACTTGTATGGTGCCCTCATGGTCAGCAAATGTCTGATAGTGACATCATATATTGTCTTTTCTCCACGCTTCACCTGATAATCCGGAAAAAAAGAAATTACCTTCTCATCCACACTCCCAATTATCCCCTGGTCAATTGCTATGCCAAAAAGAATTGCAACAATACTCTTTGTCGCAGACATAATGTGCGTACAATCTTCCGGCGTGTACCCATGCCACTGGTCACTAAAGACAGTTTCTCCCTCTTTTACCACTACCATCTGGCAGATATTAGACTGTTTTTCTTCAATCAATTTGTAAAGTTCATTTTGATTCATAACTTACATTTCCTCTCTACTACAATATATTCATGGATAATATCCTTGTGCCAACAAAGAATTGTCCATCATTTTGTCAGAAATTTCTTATGAATCGGTACCGATGCGGTATACGATAATACCATTAAAAATTGATTGCAAGAACTATTTTAAAATAAGTAAAATTAATATCACTTTTCTGTATTACAGATATCCATTTCCCTGTATTGCAGATTTCCATTTCCCTGTATTACAGATATCTCTGAACCAACATTTCAAGAATCTTTTTGTCCAGAATATGTGTTGCCGTCTCAAAAGTAAGAATCAAGTTTTCTCCAGGGAAAATTCCATTCTTTTCATATAGCTCAATCTTTTTTGCGGCAGTTTGTGCATACTCAGGATTATCCAGCATTCCCTCATGCTCCCAAAATATTTCTTTTCCTGTCCTTTGGGACAGGAATGTAAAGTCAGGAAATACAACACCATACGGCTTAAGAATTAACGGGCATTCATACTTGTACTTAATTCCTATTGAATCAAAGTAATCCGCCATGAATCTTTCTGATTTAGATCTAACTCGTAGTCCATTATCCGTGGTAATCACTACCATATCCTCAGCAAAGCCCTTTCCTGTGTAGGGTTGTGATAGCCACCTGTTCAATTTCTGTTCGTATGTCTCTTCTACTGGAACTATCAGCTTTTGTCTTTCTGGATGTTCAGATAAGAACACTTCCAATATTTCATCCTTGCTAAAATCTTTGAGAATGGCATCCACCTGTCGAAGTCTTTTTGTAGTTAGTTTTTTTATTTTTTCATCATATGATTTTTGAGCAAGTTTTCTTGCCAGTTCCATATTATTTTTGTGGATATATTCTCCGTTGGGACCAGTATCCTCTCTATAATGTAAATATTGAATACATCCCTGGCTCTTACCGAGCCTCAGTGTCCCCTTTGGCGAATCTACAAGATTGTTCGTCGCCTTCGAATGTAATAAGTTCAATCTTTCACGCTCTAATAGTAGCTGTTCTCTTAAATCGATATTTCTCCCTCCTTTGCTTTGGACTTCGTCATTATTTTTGTTCCTATTTATTTGCTCTCCACACTGCGACATCCTAAATAAGCTGTTTTTGTCGCCTTCTCTACTATTGAATTTGACCACCTCCCATTTTCACTAGTAGCTC
>DCIJ01000026.1:0-4951 GCA_002315945.1 Lachnospiraceae bacterium UBA1729
CCTCCAATTTCTGGACAAAGGCTTACAGATTTGGAACAAAATAAGTTAAATCTATAAGCGGCACCTCCAATTTCTGGACAAGGGATTACAGATTTGGATAAAAAAGTGCTTGACAAGATATGAACTGAGCTGTATTCTACAATATTCGCAATTCGAAGGGGTGGAATTGTGAACACAGTGGCAATTTCAAAGGTTAGGCCTGTGATGAACACCGTGGCTATTTCAAAGGTTAGGCCTGTGGTGAACACCGTGGCAATTTCAAAGGTTAGGCTGTGATGAACACCGTGGCAATTTCAAAGGTTAGGCCTGTGGTGAACACCGTGGCTATTTCCAATGTTAGATTTGTAATGAGAGGGATGGTAATATGTCAAATAATAATATTACTAGGGGTAATGGTTTAGATACTGAAAATTTTGTGGACGATATTGAGTCTGTAGTATCCATAGCCGACATGATGGGTACAGAAGATTTTGTGGATGAGGTGAAGTCTGAAGTATCCAACACTATTTTTTCGACAAATTCATTCATAGATGATACCGAGTCTATCATGAGCAGAGCCGCTGAGACCATGTTTCAGGATGTGGCGGACGAGGACAAGGCTTATGAGATGGGTGAGTACTTTGTAATTCAGGGTACTCCCAGAGAGGGCCAGGGCGGACAGGCCCAGATTTACAAGTGCCACAAGGCCGGCACAGATGAGACCTATATTGCCAAGATATACAGGGAAAATCTTAAGGGCCTTAATAAAATCATTGAACTGGAAGAAAATGTTCAGTCAATCAATTCCGATAACGTCGTAAAAAATCTGTTTGTTGGTATGGCAAAAAACAGGAGAAATCTTGTGGTTGTCATGCCTCAATATGAAAAGTTCGATAAGAAATCCAATTATTTAAATTACAAAATGCATGGTCAGGATGCTGACTATGAACATAACTTTCTGCAGGCTGTTATTGATCTGAATAATGGCATGAAGGCTTTTCATGCCAGGGGAATTATTCACTCAGATATTAAGCCGGAGAATATCATGTGCACCACCTCCTCCAAAGGGCGTAAGAAGCTGGTTTTTATTGACCTGGGTGGAGGAATCGATGCCAAGGGGAGAAATGCCCATTCTCTTCAGCAGGCTGATGCAAACAACGCTTTTACCCTTGGTTACATGGCCCCTGAAATCTATCAGGGAAGAAGAATCTCCGGAAATCCCTATACAGATGCATACTCAGTAGGAGTTACTCTGGCAGAGTATATGGCAGGTGTATTGCCAGTGTACAGAGATCTGAAGAGGGGCACTGCAGATAATAGAGTCAGGGCATACTTTAGAGAAAATGCAGGAGAAAATGAAAAGCATCCAGGGCAGATACTGCTGCCTAAAAATATTCCTGACTATATATACAGACTTTTTCAGGGACTGCTGTATGTAATTGACGATGATGAGGAAAGCGATGCCAGATGGGGATCTGAAAATGTAGATCAGTGGATAGAACTGGTTAAAAATCGTAGATATGATGAGGCGGCTGCGCTTCCGGCCAAGATTAATGTAAAAAGGAATCAGACAGAAGCCTTTGGCAGCGTTGACCCCAATGCAAGAGTTATTATTCCCTTCAAGGATGAAAGTGTGCCTGTCAACAGTGCTGCCGGAATGGTGGAAGCAATTCTTAAGCCGGGAACCACACATCTGAAGGAAATGATTACCAATCTTATGATTGACGAGGACTGGGCCAATTCCTTTAGAAAAATCGATCCTAATCTGGTAACGGTTTTAAAATCAGCCCGTGCTGAGATGAATGACAGACCTAATGATGCTGAACGCATTTTTGTAAAACGAGTTCTGTACACCTATGCAGATGAAGAGGTCAGGGATTACCTGATCAGGAATGGACGTATATTCAAAAACAAGGCCGAACTGGGCAAATATATATATTCGAATCTGGCAGAGGGCGTAGAAAAAGGTCAATATAATAATCTGAGACCATATAAGGAGTTGGCTGAGCTCAAGAAAATGGACTCATTTATTGAGATGATGTATCTCTTTGAAAAAGGATTTTTGTCCAGATTTGTGGAGAATGGTCATGCTGGCTTTGATATGGACGAGGAAAACCTGAATCGTATCCGTATCTGGGAAAAAAGGATGAATTCGCCAGAGCCAAACAAGCCTAAGGGAATGGCTGATGATCTGGTGGAGCTGTTCAGACTGGCCTTTTACCTGCAGGAGATGCCCTGCCTTAAGACGGACAGAGGCATATTTGTCAATGGGCAGGACCTGGGAAAAACCATTAATGACCTGGAAGTTTCCAAGCCTGGCACTGGAATCAGCTTCATGAGAAAGCTGTATGCGGGGGGCAATGTGAACTATGGCCTCACCCCTCCGGTATATGCCTGGATGATGGATGCGCCTGGCGTGGAGTACAGACCCGATGAGTCAAAAAAGCCCGGCGAACAGTGGGAGCGTATTAATTGTACTGGTAGAAAGGCACAATAAACAATGAATGATATTCATAACAATTTAGAATGGCTTGAATTATATAGAGCTTCAGTTAAGTGCCTCAGACTTTTTTTTGATAGAGAGCTTGAAGCATATCAGCAGTTAAAGCAGACAGAGAAATCCATCGCTGATATCGGCAACCAGTTAAAAGAGCTGGAAAAGAATGAAAAAGTAATAGACAGGGAAAAGCAGGAATATGCTGCCATGGATGAGCTTGTTATCATGCTTGGCGTCAAGCCTACTTTTAAGGACATTACTAAAGAAAAAAGAATTGAAAATGATGCTAAGAAGGATGAATGCCTGAAGACCAAAGCTGAATTTGAAAGAAAAAATGCCAAGGCGGAAGCTTTTTTGGAAAAGGCTGATATTCCAAAGGCTCACCTGGTTAAGTTCTTTGACCTGGCTGAAAATAATATTAATTCAGCTGGTCAGGCGGCCCGGCTGCTTAAGAACAGTAATGTATCCATGGGAAGCTTTGATGAGCGCAGCATGATGGCTGCTATATATGCTCTGGAAAAATATGCCCACAATAACAATAGCTTTGAGCCGGTTATTCTTGGCTTTGCGCTGGAAATGGATGCAGCCCTTAAGAACCTGGCCAAGGACACCAAGACAAAAGATGCGAGCCTACTTAATGACCTGGGCGCAGCAATTGTTGAAGTAGCCCTGGCCTGCGAATATGCTCAGAATCCTAATAACTTTGACTGGTCTGCAGGCAATATTGCCAGGGCTGTCAAAATTTTGAAAAAGAACAGAAGAGAGCTGACAGACTATAACCTGGTTCAGGAGATGGAGACCATACGCAGACCAAATTACAACGTACGATCTGCAGGGGGCCAGACGCCTGCTTCGAATTACAATGTACGATCTGCAGGGGGCCAGACATCAGCTTCAAAAAATAATAAGGCTAAAAAAGCTGGTCTTAATATCAAACGTATTGTGGCAGTTGCTATACTGGCAGCAGGTGTACTGCTGGCAGGCGGTGCTGTGTTTAATATGATTGGTGGCCATGGGCTGAATCAGGTGATGGAAAAGACTGGAATTGGCAGTGGTCAGAATGCATCAAATGGTAATACAGCAGATGTGGATATTTCAGATGGAAAAATCAGGGTTAGTATTCCAGGTGCATCTAAGCCCCTTGAACTGGATGAAAATACTACAGATGAAGACATACAGAAAGCAATAGAGAACTACATAATAAAAACCTATCAGAAGGCAGAACCCAGTGCATCGGCTACAGATGCTGCTGATTTTACCTATGAAGTAAGAAAAAATAATAAAGATGAATATATCGAGATTATCAGCTATGACGGAACTGATGAATATGTAAATATTCCCATCACTATTGACGGACTTCCTGTGTGTCGTATCGGATCAGGGGCATTTAGAGAAAATATCTATCTTAAGGAAGTGGTCATTCCTTTGAGTGTATTTGACATTGGCTCTTCTGCTTTTAATAGCATTGAGACTCTGGAGAAGGTATCTGTTGGAGGGCTGGTATTGAATTATGGAGATGACTGTTTTAGCGGATGCGCTAATCTGAAAGAGATAGTTGTCACTGGAGAGGACGAGCAGGAAATAGCTGGTCCAATAATAGTGCCAAGAGTGATTGGGGCAGCTGCATTCATGGACTGTAAGAGTCTTAAATTCATTGGCTTAAATGGCGCTGTTTTTGCAGAAAATCATGTGGAAAGGTATGCGTTCGCCGGATGCAGCAGCTTAGAGGCAGCGGTTTTACCCAAGAATGTAAAATATATACAGGATAATTGTTTTATTGATGATACCAGCCTCACCGCTCTTGCATATAGCGATGAACCTGTTGACAGGGCTGCCCTGGTCGGAAACAGGAATGCAGTTGTGATTGATGCAGTCACAATTTGGAGTTATGCCTTTAGAAACTGCACTTCCATTGAAAATGTAGTTCTGGGAGAGAACTGCGCAAAAATAGGTGAAGGAGCTTTTACGGATTGCTCAAACCTGAAAAATGTTACATGGAATGAAAATCGATGTGAGGGTGGAAATGAGATTGGAAGTTCTGCCTTTGAGGGTACACAGCTGGAAGAGGTAAATCTTCCGGGCTCATACCTGAAGGTAAATGATTATGCATTCATAAAGTGCACTGAGCTGAAAGATTTCAGATGGGAGAAATCTTCAGGCAATACTCTGGAGCAGCAGATATGTCTGTCAGCTTTTGCAGAATGTCCTTCATTAGAGGGAGTGTATCTTCCAGAGACAATTGATAGTGTAATTTCCTGGTGGGATACCGATTGGGAATTGCCAATTTTTTCAAATAGTAAGGTCGTGCGTGAAGCGGCAGAAAAGAAAGGGGTTAGCATAGAACCCTGGGAATAGACGAGGAAAAGAAATGAGCGGACCAAAATGTGATGAATATATCCTGTTAGATGGGGGCGTAGAGGAGCAGCAGGCAATATACGAAAGAAACCGGGCTGAGACCAGGAGACGCCGGGCTGA
>DCIJ01000026.1:5033-6013 GCA_002315945.1 Lachnospiraceae bacterium UBA1729
TTGCGCCGTCAGGAGGAGTTGCGTCGTCTGGAGGAAGAACGCCGCCTGGAAGAAGAAAGAAGAATAGAAGCAGAAAACCGTCGCATCGATGAATTCAATGCAGACGTGGATGACCTCCTCAAAGAACTGGACCGGCTGAAGGCTGAGCAGGATGGATTTTTTAGTGTACTGTATGACTATCAGGATGCGGCAGAACTGGCAGGGGAACCCTCGGATGATTTTTCATATAATGAAGCAACTGCTCCTGAAATGATAGAAAGACTTAAGGAAGAAACCAGGCGCCTGGAACAGAAGCAGCTGGATCGTATGTGCCAGAAGCAGGTAAATGCCATCTTCAAAGAAATAATCGAGGATATGGGTTATGAAGTTATGGCTGACCATCAGGCCGGTGAGTCCCAGGAAGCAGTGCTGCTCAGATATGATGAGGACACAGTCCTGAATGTAATGAACAATGGCAGTCAGTTTGTCATGGAAGTAGTGGCTACAGACAGAGTCAACAGACAGGCCACCCAGGAGGAAGCCTGCCAGCTGGAAGAAAAGATGGAAGGATTCTGCCAGGATTATCAAAAAATAATTGATGCCATTGAGGCTGATGGCCGACTGGGAAGAAAGCCTGTATATCATATGAAGCCTGATAAGCGGTATGCCCGTATTGTAAATCTGAATGAGTATTCTGAAAAAAATGGTGTGGGCGAAACTTCTAAAGAGGCTTCGGAAAAGCCTTCAGAAGCGACTGCATATAATATGGCTAGATACAGTTTGGATGCCGGCGAAAACGGGACTGTGAAAACACAAGCAAAACAGTCTTTTAAGTAAATACCATATGGACACTCGCGAAGCGTGTGGCGCTGCGGTAAAAAACAATTTATAGGGATTAAACATGGAATTACAAAATTTAGAGATTGGTAAAAATTATAAAAAATGTCCTGTATGCGGGGAATATGCGGAAGCCAGAAAAACCCGCTGCGATTCCTGCAAAC
>DCIJ01000047.1:0-162 GCA_002315945.1 Lachnospiraceae bacterium UBA1729
TATATTAGTTTCATCTGGAATAGTGGTATTGCTATCTCCATATTCAGGAAATACAATTAAGAGAATCGTAAAAAGACCCAAATTATATTTCATGGATACAGGGTTGGCATGCTACCTGAGCCGTTGGAACAATGCAAGAGCGTTGGAAGTGTCTGCTATGGC
>DCIJ01000047.1:320-5855 GCA_002315945.1 Lachnospiraceae bacterium UBA1729
AGATTAAAAAAAGTGCAGATCCAGGTAAAAGTGCATTGAAAAATTTCTCGGTTTTATCTTCTATGGCGGAAGAAATTGGAGAAGGTGCGGTACTTTGCATGTCATCTATGGTAGTTCCGCTGGATAGTAATAATAAAATTGTTCCCATTAAGTGTATTTGAGGTCATAATGTATTGCAGGTAAAGGAGAATCGTGTTTGTGCATATTGATTGAATTTATTTGCGATAGTTAAATAGTTAATATGAAAACTATAAAGGTAGGAGGAAGTCTTTTGGAACATAAATACAAGTATATGCGAATTCAGGGGAGAAATCTGGCTGAGAATACTTTAACAGGGAAAGGAGTTTTTAGTATCTGCATGGATATGATTCGCAACGAAGTGATGGATCAGGAGGATGCAGAATTATATTTGGAAATAGATGCATGGTTTTCAGAGAATCTTCCATGGCCAGAACCCTGCAGAAGACAGGAAAGTGTAGTCTGCTATTTTAAGACTGAAAATGCTGATGAGATGCTAAAATGGATGAAGCCTGCGCTGTGGTTATTAGATAGGTATAATCAACCTTATTATCTGGTTTATACAGATACCCCAGGTGAAATAGTTTACGAGGATAAGTTTCAAATAGTTGCTAAGGTTGATGATATCTCTATTATGCCAGTACCAAAAAGCTGGTCGCCGGAAGAAATTGAGTGACTCTTTTTTCTCTTTTTATGGCAGCGTGTTACGTATACGAAAGTTCTTTTCGCATATGACATTTACTGAGAAATTCTGTTAAAAATATTGACGAAAATGTAATTAATTATACTTTTTTGCGCTTGAAACCAATAAAGTACACTAATATACTATATGTTAATGATACAAAAATTTTAAGTTGGGGGAACTTATCACATGGGGAAAAATACTAAGTTAGCAGTAAAAACCAGTATTCTTATTTCTTTGTTCTTATTTATCAGTCTATTTGGCCTATGGTCTCTTATCAACAAGACCTGCACTGATTTTGTTTTTGATAATATTACGAATCATATGACAGATGCTGCCGAAACACGTTCTTTTATTATCCAGAATTATGTTGATACATCTGAACAATATTTAACAGCCTTTTCTAAATCAGACGCAATAGTTAATCTGGTAAAAAATCCGGATGATCCTGAAGCATTTAAAATTGCACAGCAGTATACCCTTGAGATGGCAGCTGTCAAAGGAAACTTTGAAGGCTTATTTCTCTGTGATTATGGAATGAAAACGCTAACCCATTCAAATGAAGGAACTATTGGTATAGTTCTTAGAGAAGGTGAAAGGCTTAAAGCTTTTCAGGATACAGTATTATCTAAGCAAGAACTCACCAATATAGGTATTTTAAAATCTCCCAATAGCGGTGAGATGGTTATTTCTATGTATCAGCCTATTTATGTGGATGGTGAATGCCTTGGCTTTGTTGGTGGTGCTGTTTATGCCAGCAGATTGATGGAAGATATAGAGGCGATTAAAGTAGAAGGATTACCAGATTGCGAATATGTTTTTCTGAATGCAGAAAATGGTGAATATTTGTACAACAAAGATGAAAATCTCTTAAGTACAGTTACTGAAGACAATGGTTACCTTGAGATAATAGATGAGGTTAAAGCTAATCCAAACCAAATAGTTGGAGATAAGAGTTATACAGATAATTCTGGTATTGGCAGAGTTGTAGTATACAGATATCTTCCTGAGCGAAATTGGATTTTTGCCCTTAGAGATAAACAGGAGAATGTATATAGTAGTCTGAATGCTGTTAAATTAGCTACTTCTGTGGGATTTGTCTCGGTTGGAGTGCTGATTATTTTCATTATTGTAATTGCTTTGCTGAATATTGGAAAACATCTTAACAGAATTAAGAAATCAATTGAAACTCTTGGTGAGATGGATTTGTCGGCTGATAAAGCTCTTGTGATGTATGATAAGAGAACCGATGAAATTGGAGCAATCTGTAGTGCTATAAACAAGACTTGTTTAAACCTTAGGAAATATATTGGTGAGGTCGATAATCTGTTGGCATTAATGGCTAATGGTGACTTTACACAATGTAATCTTAGCGAGTTTATTGGTGACTTTACAGTTCTTAAAAAATCTCTTGAGAGTATTCAGTCATCATTATCAGATTCTTTTGTAGATATACATACTGTTACTTCCGAATTGGTGCTGGGTTCAGAATCTGTTGAAAACTCTGCCAGCAGTCTTGCAAATGCGGCAGTTCAGGCAAATTCACTTATTTCTGAAATTGATGAGAATGTAATCAGAATTTCTGAACAGTTGTCTGATACAGCTGAAGCGGCTAACACAGCTAAAAGTCAGGCAAAAGAGGCGGAAGAAATTGTTGGACTAAGCCGCGAAAAGATGGCTGAGCTATCAGAAGCTTTGGCATTAATAGAAGAGTCAGCTGCTTCAATTGAATCAATAAGTGGAAAACTTGAAGACATTGCCAAGCAGACAAATATCCTTTCATTGAATGCATTGGTTGAAGCAAGCCGAGCGGGAGATGTTGGAAGAGGCTTTAGTGTTGTTGCCAATGAAATCAGAACTCTTGCAGAAGAATCTGCTAATGCCAGCGCTGAGTCCTTTGAAAAAATTTCTCAGGCAATTACTAGTGTTAATAAAGGTCTTAAGATTGGCAAAGAAGCAGAGGCTTGTCTTGATAAGGTGGTAAGTCAGACCAGTGTAATTGATAATTCTGTAAGTCAGATTGCAGAAGCTGCAGATTCTCAAAATATTATGCTGAAAGATATTAGGCAGAAACTTAATAATATTAGTCAGACAGTTGAAACTACTGCAGCTATGGCTGAGCAAAGTGCAGCTGCCAGCACCGAGCTGGATGGACAGATAAATGCTCTACGAAACAATATTGGACAGTATAAAATAAATAGATAATATTAGCACAAAGAAGGCAGATTTTATTCTGCCTTTTTTCATATCTTTTGCTATTTTTTGGGGTGGAAAAATGGAACAAAGATACGATGAAAAAGACAGAGACATTATCAATGACTCGATTAAAAATTATGATGAACAGATTGAAGACCAAAGAATGCAATTAGAAGCCGAGAGGGCTCAGTTTAGAGCCGCTTTGACAGAAAATGCATGGTATTCCTATACCTTAGACTTGGATGATGGATATTTTAGAGAAGAAATATATGATTATTCCGGGCAGCCAATTATAGAGGAATTGGGTCTTGAATTGCCGGCATACTATGATGAAGTAGCCAGAAGATATAAAGAAAAATACAGGATTGTGTTTGCCAATTCAAAGGATGCCAGTATTTTTTCTCTCGAGGGGCTTAGAGCCAGTTTTTTGGAGTCAAAAAGGTTTAGCATTGAGTACCAAATGACTGCAATAGATAAGACGGTTAATTCATTGGTTCTTTTGGCAGAGGATCCGGTAACGGGACATCTGATTTATAATGCTGCGGCATTTGATATTACCGAGAAAGTTCAGGAGGAACAGGCCAGACAAAGAATGCTGATGGATGCATACATGGTTACGGCGGCCCTGACAGAGGAATATGTTAATACCTTTAGAGTTAATCCTGATAATAACAGCTTTGAAATACTGAAATTTGATTCAAGATCATTTCAGAATATTCAGGCAAAATCATTTAGTGAATACAATAAAGTTATTAATGATTTTGATGAAACTATTTCGGCAATATTTAGAAGCTCATCCCCATCAGAAGCTGAAGCAAATGAAACAATTAACGCGATAAATATTAATAGAATTCTTAATGAACTTGAGAAAAAAGATTATTATATTGTCAATTATCGTCAGATGGTAAATGAAACGTTAACTAATCAACAGGCTAAGTTTATTAAGCTTAGTGATGGCCGAATTATTATGGCCATTCGAAATGTTGATGACATTCTTCAGAGAGAGAAGCAACAGCGAGAATTTGTGGAGGATGCGTTAGCTCAGGCCAAGAATGCTAATAGAGCAAAGACAATTTTCTTAAATAATATGTCTCATGACATTCGTACACCAATGAATGCAATTATTGGCTATACAACGCTTGCCTTAAATAATTTAGAGGATAAGAATAAGGTTAATGATTATCTGAATAAAATAAATATTTCGTCTAATCATCTGCTCTCCTTAATTAATAATGTTCTGGATATGAGCCGTATTGAAGCAGGAAAGTTTAATGTTGAGGTTAACGAAACCTCAATAGATGATGTGATTAGAGAGATTAGAACCATTGTTTTGGCAGAATTGAAAAAACATAATCTAAATCATTCTTTTGAAATCAAAGACTTGAAGAATACCAGGATACTCTGTGACAGATTGAGACTGAATCAGGTTCTGTTAAACTGTATTTCCAATGCAATTAAGTTTACTCCGGCTAACGGCAGGGTGGATATTATTCTTTCCCAATTGCCTAGTGATAGAGCCGGATATGGGAAGTATGAGTTTATTGTAAGAGACACCGGAATTGGTATGAGCAAGGAATTTGCAGAGCATATTTTCGAACCATTTTCTCGTGAACAGAACTCAACTGGTAGTGGAATTCAGGGTACTGGACTGGGTATGTCAATAACTAAGAATATTGTTGATATGATGGGAGGAGAAATCTCTGTTACCAGTAAAAAGGGTGAAGGTACTGAATTAGTAATTAAATTTTCGTTCCCCCTGGTAGGTAATAATATTATTAAAAAGAAAAATACGTCGGTGACTTTGAAAAATGATAATACCCAAAAAGAAAACATTTTAATGGGCGTCAAAATCTTGCTGGTTGAAGACAATGAACTGAATCGTGAAATTGCAGAAGAAATATTGTCAGAATACGGGGCTCTCATTGAAATTGCAATAGATGGTTCAGAAGCCGTGGAAATTATTTCAAATTCAAGCCCTAATAGATTTGATTTGGTTCTTATGGATGTTCAGATGCCAGTTATGGACGGCTATACAGCTACTAAGTCAATCCGTTCACTTGAAGATGCGAAAAAAGCGTCTATCCCAATCATAGCAATGACAGCTAATGCTTTTGAAGAGGATAAGAAGCTGGCTTATGATGCCGGAATGAACTCCCATGTGTCAAAACCCATTAATGTTGAACAACTGATTGATGAAATAAAGAAAATTATTAATGATTAGTTCAATTTTGGTATATATGATTTATAATATAATTATATTATTTTTTTCAAAAGGAGAATAAAAAAATGGAAAAGGTATATCAATTTATTAAGAACGCAGATGTTTATTATCTTGCAACAGTAGAGGGTGACCAGCCAAGAGTAAGACCTTTTGGTACTATTCTGATGTATGATGGAAAATTATATATCCAGACTGGAAAAGTTAAGAACGTTTCAAAACAAATCGAAGCAAATGGAAAAGCTGAGCTATGTGCTTTTAATGGTCAGGAGTGGATCCGTGTTGCTGGTACACTGGTAGAAGATGACAGAGTGGAAGCACGCCAGGCTATGCTGGATGCATATCCAAGTCTGCAGGCAATGTATAAAGCTGATGATGGGAATACAGTGGTTTATTATTTCAAGGATGCTATTGCTACAAT
>DCIJ01000047.1:5961-16689 GCA_002315945.1 Lachnospiraceae bacterium UBA1729
GTATCAGGGGGAAATGAAGATATGTTAGAGGTAGGAACAAAAGCACCTGATTTTGAATTACCGGATCAGAATGGTGATTTGCACTCGCTAAAAGACTATAGAGGAAAGAAGGTTGTCCTGTATTTTTATCCAAAGGATAGTACAGCAGGCTGTACTAAGCAGGCATGTGGTTTTTCAGAGAGATATCCACAGTTTGTTGAACAGGGTGCTGTTGTTATCGGTATTAGCAAAGACAGTGTTGCATCTCATAAAAAATTTGAAGAAAAATACGGTTTGGCCTTTACGATTCTCTCGGACACTGAAAAAAGTGTAATTCAGGCATATGATGTCTGGAAAGAAAAGAAAAATTATGGAAAAGTTAGCATGGGAGTAGTACGCACCACCTATCTGATAGATGAGGAGGGAACCATTATCAGGGCCAATGATAAGGTAAAAGCAGCTGACGATCCAGAGAAAATGTTGGGCGAAATAACTTATTTCGGAAAGGGGTAAAGATGCAAAAAAAGAAACTGTCACTGGCGAGTCAAATATTTATCGCCTTAATTTTGGGAATTATAGCAGGTCTTCTGTTTATGATGGCAGGAGCTGCTGATATTGCGGTTGAGTTTATTAAACCATTCGGAACAATATTTCTTAATCTGATTAAATTTATTGTAATCCCCATAGTAATCAGTTCAATTATTGTGGGTGTAGTATCCATGAAGGATATTCGAAAGGTTGGGCGTATTGGTGGCAAAACAGTGGTGTACTATTTATGCACAACAGCTTTTGCTGTAACTATTGGTTTGATGGTTTCTAATCTTTTTAAAGGTAGCTATGCTGTGCTGGAAACCAGTGAGTTGACATATGAGGCTCCAGAAGCTGTAAGTTTCATGGATACACTGGTTAATATTTTCCCTTCTAATTTTATTGTACCAATGTCAAGTGCTACTATGCTTCAGGTAATTGTAATGGCACTACTATTAGGCTTTGGAATAATTCTTGCGGGAGATAAGGGAAAAGCCATGGAAGAGGTTATGATTTCCATGTCAGAGGTTTGTCTTAAGGTTATGGGTATGATCTTAAAGCTGTCACCCATGGGTGTATTTTGCCTTATCACTCCAGTAATAGCCGAGAATGGTCCAAAGCTGATTGGATCACTGGCTATGGTATTACTTACAGCATATGCATGTTATATTATTCATGCTGTAGTAGTATATTCAGTTTCTGTAAAACTGTTTGCCAAATTAAGTCCTGTTAAGTTTTTTAAATTAATGTCACCAGCAATGATAATGGCATTCAGTAGTGCATCTTCAGTTGGTACACTTCCGATAAATCTTGAATGTGCTGAGAAGTGTGGTGCAAAAAAGGATATTGCTAATTTTGTACTTCCTTTAGGTGCAACAATTAACATGGATGGAACTGCAATTTATCAGGGTGTATGTGCTATATTCATAGCAACCTGCTATGGTATTAATCTTACATTACCCCAGATGTTAACCATCGTTTTGACAGCTACTCTTGCATCGATTGGTACAGCGGGTGTACCTGGTGCTGGTATGGTTATGCTGGCAATGGTTCTCCAGAGTGTAGGACTTCCGGTAGAAGGTATTGCACTGGTTGCTGGTATTGACCGAATCTTTGATATGGGTCGTACAGTAGTTAATATTACAGGCGATTCTGCATGTTCAGTAGTTGTTAGTGCTTCTGAGAAATAGGACTTTACGAAAAAGATAATTTGATATTAATCTTAGTGGCTACTACAGAGTTGTAGTAGCTGCTTTTCTTTTATTCTTGATAATATTTATTATTTTATTGCCACAATGTGGTTGAAATGTAGCTTTTTCTATGCTATATTATCTATTGTCTTATGACAGTTCGTCATATTTTTTCACTAAGGGGAATTGAATAGAATGTACTTATACATAATCTTAGGAGGCTTATGTATATTAGTGTACTTTCAGGAACATTTAAAGGCATTGAAAGTTTTTTAGTTAATGTTGAGGTTGATATTTCACCTGGGCTGCCAATGATAGAACTGATAGGCTGTCTTTCAAAGGAGTCAAAGGAAGCTAAAGAGCGTGTTCATGTTGCGTTGAAAAATAGTGGAATCAAAATTCCACCCATGCGTATCACAATCAATTTATCACCGGCAGATATCAATAAATCTGGGACAGGATTTGATTTGCCAATAGCTGTTGGGATTCTTGCGCTTATTGGAAATAGAAATATTGATATCTTTAAAAATGTTTTGTTTATTGGAGAACTTGGATTAAATGGTGAAGTTAAGCCTGTTAAAGGAGTGCTACCCATTGTTTCCATGGCCAGCAAAATGGGAATAAGTGCCTGTGTACTGCCAAAGGGTAATGCTATGGAAGCATCAGTACTTGATAATATTGATATTTATTGTGTGGAATATATTACAGAAATTATTGATTGTCTGGAGTATGGGCTGGATTGCCTGGAGTACTTTTCCGGCAAAAATGAATGGAATGAAAATAATAGAGTAATTAAGGAAGATTTTGCCGATATTACAGGTCAGAATACAATCAAACGGGCGGCAGAAGTTTGTGCGGCAGGCTTTCATCATATGATGATAATTGGACCGCCAGGCAGCGGCAAGACCATGGTTGCCAGAAGAATGCTATCTATCATGCCTCCGCTGTCTTTTGAAGAAAGCAAGGAAGTTTCTTCGATTTACAGTATCTGCGGAAAACTTATTGGGGGAAAACTATTGGATTCCAGACCTTTTGTGGCACCCCATCATGGGACTACTATGGCAGGATTAATTGGTGGTGGGTTTAATCCACATCCTGGTGCTGTGAGTCTGGCAGACAGGGGAATATTGTTTTTAGATGAGCTGACAGAGTTTGACAGAACTGTGCTTGATTCCCTTAGACAACCACTGGAAGATAAAAGGGTTGAAATAGTCAGAAATAGAGATTCAATAATTCTTCCGGCTAATTTTTTATTAATTGTTGCTATGAATCCCTGTCCCTGTGGCTATTATCCCAATTCGAAAAAATGTCGGTGTGATATTAATAAAGTAAACAGGTATCTGAGCAAAATATCTGGTCCGCTGATTGATAGAATTGATATCTGTGTTGAGGCCGAAGAAATGTCCATGAATGAAATTATTGAATTCAAAGAGGGTGAATCTTCTGAGAAAATTGCGGAAAGGGTTGCCAGGGCCAGAGATATGCAAAAAAAACGTTTTGCAGGTAGAGACGATATTCATTTTAATGGAGATATGACTGCGGAAGATATCAGAAAATACTGCAAGCTGGGTTCTGCTGAGAAAAAGCTTCTTTCAAGCAGTTTTGAAATATTTGGAATAAGTTCCAGGAGCTACTCAAAAATATTAAAAACAGCCAGAACAATAGCTGATCTGGCGGGAGCTGAAAATATTGAGGGGGAACATATTTCAGAGGCAGTTTTTTATAAGAGTGCAGTAAATAATTATTGGAATTAAGTTTAAATTGCAGTTTGGTACTAAAGTGCAGTTTGGTACTAAACTGCAGTCTGGTTTACATAAGAAAGAAGGAATTGATGACTGAATTTAGACAGAGAACACAGGTTGAAAAGTGTGCAATTGTAGCACTTCGGGATAAAGAAATTCCGAGCAGACTGTTGGAAATAAACAAACCTGTAAATAAATTATATTATATTGGAAATTTACCTGACCCCATGAAGCCTTCAGTAGCCATAGTAGGAGCTAGAAAATGTACAAAATATGGAGAGACCATGGCTGCCTGGTTTGCTTCAGAGCTGGCAAAAGAAGATGTACAGATTATTAGTGGGATGGCAAAGGGAATAGATGGTGTTGCACAAATGGCAGCAATTAATGCAGGTGGAAAAAGCTATGGTATTTTAGGCTGTGGGGTAGATGTATGCTATCCCTTTGAAAACCGAAAACTCTATGATTTGTTAAAGGAAAATGGAGGGCTGATTTCAGAGTATGCGCCTGGATGCAAAGCCAGGCCGGAGCATTTTCCCATGAGGAACAGGATTATTTCTGCACTGGCAGATGTAATTCTGGTTATTGAAGCAAAACAGAAAAGTGGCACGCTTATTACTGTTGATTATGGTCTGGAACAGGGGAAAGAAATATTTGCGCTTCCAGGTAATCTGGATAATCCATTTAGTGTAGGGTGCAATGTGCTTATTCAGCAGGGCGCTAATATTGCACTGAGTCCAGACAACATATTAGATTGTATTCATGGAATGGTCAGGGAAGATGGCAGAAGTTATGAAAAACGTAAAAAGTCTGATTTTAAACTGGTAACGGATGCGCTAAAGAATATTTCACAGTATTCAGATTACAATCCCAATACAATCCCTGTAGAAGTTTCAGAAAAGGAATATATTATAATCAGGGCAATTGGGGAAAGCACTGTCAGCTTTCAGCAGTTATATGAAAGGATAATAGATACAGGCTTAGAGATGTCAGTTCATGAACTTATGAATCACATGATGAAGGTAAGAGTTAAAGGAGTAGTTAAACAAACAAAAAGCAACCTGTATTATATTGCAAAGGATGTGTATCCGGTGGTACAATTTGATAAGAAAAAAGGAGAAGACCTATGAGTAAATATGTGGCTTATGTATCTACCTATACTATGGGGGATACGCATGGAATAACTATATACGATGTTGATATGAAGAATGGTACTCTGTCTGAAAAAGAGCAGATTGAGATTACTAATTCTTCTTATGTTACCATCTCTAAGAACAAGAAGTTTTTATACTCAATTACTGATATGGGTGTTGAGTCTTATTTAATTGATCAAAAAACTGGTTCATTGAAGGTGATTAATCATGCTTCAATAAATGGTATGAGGGGATGCTATCTTTCAACAGATTATAATGATAAGTTTTTGTTTGTTGCCGGCTATCATGATGGAAAAGTAACTGTATTAAGACTTAATCCAGATGGAAGTATTGGGGAGATTACAGAAGAAATCTATCACAAAGGTCTTGGAAGTATTGCCGAAAGAAATTTCAGACCACATATTCAGTGTGTAAAGGTAACAAGAGACAATAAATATTTGCTGGCCTGTGATCTTGGCATGGATCATATCAATGTCTACAGGGTTGATTATACAACCGGAAAGCTAAAGCTGGTTGATATTATTAGAAGTGAGATAGAATCAGCTCCCAGACATCTTAAGTTTACCAAAGATGGTAAATTCTTATATGTAGTACATGAATTAAAGAATATTGTTGATGTGTATACATATCAGGATGTAAATAATAATCCTGAGTTTGAAAAAATACAGACTATTTCAACACTAAATGATTATCATGCAGGTGGTTCAGCAGCCTGTGCACTTAACATTAGTACAGATGATAAATATATTATCAGCTCAAATGCTGGAGATAACAGTGTTATTGTCTACAATATTGATCACAAAACAGGCTTGTTAAACAAGGTGCTTTGCCTTCCAATTAGTGGCGATTATCCAAAAGATGCTTCATTCTTCCCGGATAACAAGCACATTGTTTCCTTGAATCATGAATCTGACACAATGACCTTTTTCACCGTTGATTTAAAAAAGGGACTTTTGGTTATGTGTGCTAAGGAACAAAAGGTTAGCAAGCCTAACTGCATTATTTTCCACCAGCTTAGTGATTAATGAATAATCAAAATAATAGACAGGTAGGCAATCATTATGAGGAAATTGCCTGCAAATATATATTAGATAATGGCGGGAAAATACTGGAGCGAAATTTTAGGAACCGATTTGGTGAGATAGATATTATTTTGCTTGATGGTAATACGCTGGTTTTCTGTGAAGTGAAATATAGAAAAAATGGAAAAGCTGGATTTGCAGGATCTGCAGTAAACTATCGAAAGCAGCATATTATTTGCAAAGTAGCCGACTATTACAGAATGCTTCACCAAATTGACGATGATATGCCTGTGCGTTATGATTGCATATTAATCGATGCTACAGAAGTTAAATGGTTAAAAAATGCATTTTCACACATACAATAGATATGAATAAGATTAAATATAAAGAAAATAGAATGGTACCTGTGTTTGTTGAAAACCAGGTACCTCATTTTGAATATGAAAGCTTAAATAATACCGGTATTGTAAGTCATATGTTTTCAACCAGACTTGGTGGGGTTAGTACAGGTGTGTTGAGCACGATGAATTTAAGTACCACCAGGGGAGACAGCTTTGAGAATTTAGATGAAAATTATCAAAGAGTGGCCGCATTTTTTGGTGTGGAAAAGACTTCCTTTGTATTATCAGATCAGACACATACTACTAATGTCAGAAGAGTATCAGCAAAGGATGCCGGAAAAGGTCTTTATATTGAAAGAGATTATTCTGACATAGACGGACTAATTACTAATGAACCAGGACTTGTCTTAACAACCTTTTATGCGGACTGTGTTCCTCTGTATTTTGTGGATCCTGTGAAAAAGGCAATAGGACTATCCCATTCTGGATGGCGAGGAACTGTTGGAAGAATGGGTGAGAAGACAATCCTTGCCATGACAAAGGAATTTGGAAGCAATCCAAAGGATATAATTTGTGCCATAGGACCTTCAATTTGCAAAGACTGCTATGAAATATCAGAGGATGTTGCCAGGGAATTTATTCAGGAATTTGGTCTTACTGGTGACTGCGACATGCTGACATACACTGGAAATGGAAAGTATCATCTTGATCTGTGGGAAGCTAATTATGTGGTATTAAGAGATGCAGGCGTGCTGGCTGAAAATATAGAGAAGCCCTCTGTTTGTACCTGCTGTAATCCAGATTTGCTTTTTTCTCATAGAGCATCTAATGGAAAAAGGGGCAACTTGGCTGCGTTAATGTGCTTGAAAAAGTCATGATTATGTGATAAATTTTATCAGTTGAATTATATTTATAGGAGTATAGAAATGAGTAACCAGTACAGAGACTTAAATTTAAGTATGTTATCTGAGGCAAATATTGGTGATACTGTCAGAGTTGCTGGATGGGTTGAGAACATTCGTGACCATGGTGGAGTTTCCTTTATTGATCTCAGGGATATGTATGGAGTATTACAGGTTGTATTTAGAAATACTGACCTGTTAGATGGAATCTGCAAAGAGCAGTCTGTTTCCATACTTGGAAAAATAGAGAAGAGAGATGAGGAGACCTATAATCCTAAGATTCCAACAGGAACAATTGAGTTGGAAGTAAATGAGATTAAGGTTCTTGGTAAAGTGTACAAGCAGCTTCCTTTTGAAGTAATGACTTCTAAGGAAACCAGAGAAGATGTCAGACTTAAGTATCGTTATCTGGATCTTAGAAATACTAAGGTTCGTGATAATATGATTTTTAGATCTAAGGTTATTTCATATCTTAGAGAAGAAATGAGTAAAATGGGATTTTTGGAGATGCAGACACCTATCCTTACTGCTTCCAGTCCTGAAGGAGCAAGAGATTACATTGTTCCCAGCCGAAAGTTTAAGGGTAAATTTTATGCTCTGCCACAGGCTCCTCAGCAGTTTAAACAGTTGCTGATGGTATCTGGTTTTGACAAATATTTCCAGATAGCTCCCTGCTTCAGAGATGAAGATGCAAGAGCAGACCGTTCACCAGGTGAGTTTTATCAGCTTGATTTTGAGATGAGCTTTGCTACCCAGGAAGACGTATTTGCTGTTGGTGAAGAGATTCTGACCAAGACTTTTGAGAAGTTTGCGCCTGACGGATATGAGGTTACAAAAGCCCCTTATCCTATTATCAGTTACAAGCAGGCAATGCTTGAGTTTGGTACAGACAAGCCCGATTTAAGAAACCCTTTAAGAATTATTGATCTTACAGAGTTTTTCCAGAAGTGTACATTTAAGCCTTTCCATAAGAAAACTGTTCGTGGAATCAAGGTTCATGCTGATATGTCAAAGGGCTTCCATGAGAAGCTTCTTAAATATGCACAGGAACTGGGAATGGGTGGTTTAGGTTATCTTGAGGTTGCTGAAGATTTATCCTTCAAGGGACCTATTGATAAATTTATTCCTGATGAATATAAGAAGGAAATGCTTGACCTTGGTAAGCTTGAAGCCGGAGATACTATTTTCTTTATGGCAGACAAGGAAGCTAAGGCAAATTATTATGCCGGTCAGATTAGAAATGAATTGGCAGCCAGATTAGATCTGCTAGAGAAGAATGCTTATCGTTTCTGCTATATTAATGATTTTCCTATGTTTGAGCTGGATGAGGATACTAAGCAGATTGGCTTCACACACAATCCATTCTCAATGCCACAGGGTGGTTTAGAGGCGTTAAATACCAAGGACCCTCTGGATATCCTGGCTTATCAGTATGATATTGTATGTAACGGTATTGAGCTTTCATCTGGTGCAGTTAGAAATCATGATATTGAAGTCATGAAGAAAGCTTTTGCGATTGCGGGATATGACGAAGAAACACTGAGAACCAAGTTTGGTGCTCTTTATGAAGCATTCCAGTTTGGTGCACCTCCTCATGCAGGAATGGCTCCTGGCGTTGATCGAATGATAATGCTTCTGAAAAATGAAGAGAATATTCGTGAAATTATTCCATTCCCTATGAATGGAAATGCGCAGGATCTTATGTGTGGCGCTCCTGGAGAAGTTACAGAGCAGCAGCTGCGTGAAGTTCACATCAAAGTTAGAGATTAATATTGATTATTTAGCCGCAGGTTAATGCCTGCGGCTATTTCAAATTTATATTTTGAATGATGGAGATTATCATGGCAAATATTATTAGTGATGAAACTATAGAATATGTTGGCATTCTTGCTAAGCTTGAGCTTAACGATGAGCAGAAGGAAGCTGCAAAGCAGGATATGGGAAAGATGTTAGACTATATTGATAAATTAAGCGAACTTGATACTTCTGATGTTGAACCCATGTCACATGTATTTGATTTGGAAAATGTTTTTAGGGAAGATGTTGTTACCAACGGTGATACCAGGGAAGAACTCTTATCTAATGCCCCGGAAGAAAAAGACGGCCAGTTTGCAGTACCCAGAACCTTTGATTAAGGAGATTAGTAATGGATTTTAAGGATATGACAGCTGTAGAGCTTTCAAAAGAAATTAAGGCAGGTAATATTACCGTCAAAGAAGCTGTTGAGTCAGTGTTTGAAGTTATTGAAAATAAAGAAGCTTCCATTCACGCATATGTTACCCTGGATAAAGAAAATGCGTTAAAAAAAGCGGAAGAAATTCAAAAAAAGATAGATGCAAAAGAGCTTACAGGACCTCTGGCTGGAGTGCCTGTTGCTATAAAAGATAATATGTGTACTAAGGGCATGTTAACAACCTGCTCTTCAAAAATTCTTTCAAATTTTGTTCCTACTTTTTCTTCTTTTGCAGTTGAGAAGTTAGAAGAGGCGGGATGTGTTATTCTTGGCAAAACTAATATGGATGAATTTGCCATGGGTTCAACAACCGAAACATCATATTATGGTGTAACAAAGAATCCCGTTAATACTGAACATGTGCCAGGTGGATCCTCAGGCGGAAGTGCAGCTGCTGTTGCTGCGGGAGAGTGCCTTTTTGCACTTGGTTCAGATACAGGTGGATCTATTAGACAGCCTGCCAGCTACTGTGGTGTTGTTGGTATGAAGCCTACATATGGAACCGTATCCAGATATGGACTTATTGCATATGGTTCTTCCTTAGACCAGATTGGACCGCTCTGTAAAGACGTTACAGACTGTGCAGCTATACTGGAAACTATTAGTGGCCATGATAAACAGGACTCTACTTCTGTTGAAAGAAATGATACAGACTTTATGTCAGCACTTACTACTGATGTAGCGGGTATGAAAATAGGTATTCCAAGAGACTATTTTGGAGATGGTTTACAGTCTGAGGTTAAGGAAGCAATTATGGCTGCTGCCAGAAAGCTTGAAGCTCAGGGTGCAATTATTGAGGAATTCGACCTTGGATTAGTGGAATATGCAATCCCAACCTATTATACAATTGCAGCAGCTGAAGCAAGTTCAAACCTGGAGCGTTTTGACGGAATAAAATATGGATTCAGAACCGCAGAGGATGAGGGCCTTCACAAGATGTACAAGAAGACCCGTTCGGAAGGCTTTGGAGATGAAGTTAAGCGAAGAATCATGCTTGGTTCTTTTGTATTAAGCTCAGGATATTATGATGCATATTATTTGAAAGCGCTCAAGGTAAAGGCCCTGATTAAAAAGGCTTTTGATGATGCTTTTTCAAAATATGATGCAATACTGGGACCAGTTGCTCCTACAACAGCGCCTAAGCTTGGCGAGAGCCTTTCTAATCCCATCCAGATGTATTTAAGTGATATTTATACAATTTCAGTTAACCTTGCAGGTCTGCCTGGAATATCAGTACCCTGTGGTTTTGACAGCAAGGGATTACCTATTGGACTGCAGCTTATTGGAAATCAGTTTGAAGAAAAGAAATTATTGAAGCTTGCATATACATTTGAACAGAAATAGTTTTGACGAGTATTATTTTGATTGAGGATAAAAATGAGTAAGAATTATGAAACTGTCATTGGCCTGGAGGTTCATGTAGAACTGGCTACTAAGACAAAAATATTTTGTGGATGCTCAACAGCATTTGGAGGGGACCCTAATACACATACCTGCCCGGTTTGTACAGGTATGCCAGGAAGCCTTCCTGTTCTTAACAAACAGGTTTTGGAATATGCAATTGCTGTAGGCTTGGCAACAAACTGTGATATTACCAGATTGTGTAAATTTGATAGAAAAAATTATTTCTATCCTGATAA
>DCIJ01000047.1:16706-20987 GCA_002315945.1 Lachnospiraceae bacterium UBA1729
CCACAGAATTATCAGATTTCACAGCTGTATCTGCCTATCTGCAGAAATGGATATGTTGAGATTGCTACAGAGGATGGCTCTACAAAGAAAATTGGTATCCATGAAATTCATATGGAAGAGGATGCTGGAAAGCTTATTCATGATGAATGGGATGATGTAACACTGGTTGATTTTAACCGTTCAGGTGTGCCCCTTATTGAGATCGTGTCTGAGCCGGATATGAGATCAGCTGAGGAAGTAATAGCTTATCTTGAAAAGCTTAGAATGCTGATTCAGTATCTTGGAGCAAGTGACTGTAAGCTTCAGGAAGGCTCAATGAGAGCAGATGTTAATCTGTCCATTAGAGAGGTTGGAGCAACTGAATTTGGCACAAGAACTGAGATGAAGAATCTTAATTCATTTAAGGCTATTGCCAGAGCTATCAAGGGTGAGACTGAAAGACAGATTGATTTGTTAGAGAGTAATGAAAAGGTCGTTCAGGAAACCAGACGCTGGGATGATGTTAAGATGGAATCCTATCCTATGAGATCAAAAGAGGATGCACAGGATTACAGATATTTCCCTGATCCAGATCTGGTACCTATTCGTGTAAGCGATGAGCTTCTGAATAGTATTAGAGAAAATCAGCCTGAGTTTAGAACAGAAAAAATAGCCAGATACAAATCAGAATATGATATTCCTGATTATGATATTGATATTATTACTGGAACAAAGAAACTGGCTGATATTTTTGAAGCAACAGTTTTACTGGGAGCTGATGCCAAGAAGGTGTCAAACTGGCTTATGGGTGAGACCATGAGACTGTTAAAAGAAAATGATATGGATCCAGAAGATATTAGTTTTTCTTCAAACAATCTGGCAAAGCTTATTTCTATGGTTGATGCCAAGACAATTAATGGTTCAGTTGCCAAAGAAGTATTTGAAAAAATCTTCAAGGAAGATATCGAGCCAGAGGCATATGTAAAAGAAAACGGATTGGCAACAGTTACAGATGATGGCGCTCTTGAAGCCGTTCTTAAGGATGTCATTGCAGCTAATCCTCAGGCTGTAGCAGACTACAAGGGTGGAAAAGAGAAGGCTCTTGGAGCTTTGGTTGGTCAGACTATGAAAGCTATGAAGGGTAAAGCTGATCCAGGCAGTGTAAAAGCAAAGTTACGTGAAATGCTTGGCTAGGAGGTAAGATGGATACAGGTGTTGTTGAGGTATTAGTTAAAAGAAAAGAGAATCATTTATTTTCAACACTTCAGGTTGTGTGTATTGTATTGGCAGTAATCAGCTTTGTATTAATGATTTTTATGCCAATTACTATTATTCTTATTGCACTTTTTGTTGGATTAAGGTATGTTTTCTTTTATTTAGCTGATGTTGAATATGAATATAGTTATTTTGACAGAGAGCTGACTATTGATAAAATCTATGCAAAAAGCCGTAGAAAGAAAGCTGCTGCATACTTAGTTGAAAAGGTAGAAATTGCTGCCCCTGAAAAATCCTATAAACTGGACAATCATAAGAACAGACAGTGTAAGGAAGTAGATTATTCCAGTGGTAATCAGGATTCAGCTAAGTTTGTAATATATTATGAAGGTAGCACTAAAGTCATTCTTGAGTATGACGAGACCCTTGTTAAAACAATGAGGATGCAGTCACCAAGTAAGATTTTTGAAAATTAAATTTTATATTAGGAGGAGATGAAATGAGTCAGATTATTGGCGAAGGCATTACTTTTGATGATGTCCTGCTGGTTCCCAGCTATTCACAGGTTATTCCTAATGAGGTAAACCTGGAAACTTGGTTAACTAAAAAAATCAAGTTGAATATTCCTATGATGAGTGCAGGTATGGATACTGTTACCGAGCACAGAATGGCAATTGCTATGGCCCGTCAAGGTGGAATTGGTATTATTCATAAGAATATGTCCATTGAAGCACAGGCAGAAGAGGTTGATAAGGTAAAACGTTCTGAGAACGGAGTTATTACAGATCCTTTCTATCTTAGTCCTGAACATACACTTGCAGATGCCGATGATCTTATGGCTAAATTTAGAATTTCAGGTGTTCCTATTACTGAAGGTAAAAAGCTTGTTGGTATTCTTACTAATCGTGACTTGAAATTTGAGGTAGATTATTCTAAGAAAATCAAAGAGTGCATGACTTCTGAAGGTCTTGTTACTGCAAAAGAAGGTATTACTCTTGAAGATGCCAAGATTATTCTTGGAAAAGCCAGAAAAGAAAAACTTCCAATTGTAGATGATGAATTTAATCTTAAAGGTCTTATCACAATTAAGGATATTGAAAAAACAATAAAGTATCCTCTTGCTGCAAAGGATTCGCAGGGAAGACTCCTCTGTGGAGCCGGAGTTGGTATTACTGCCAATGTTCTTGACAGAGTTGCTGCTCTTGCAGAAAAGAAGGTTGATGTTATTGTTCTGGATTCAGCTCATGGCCATTCAGAAAATGTTCTTCGTTGTCTAAGAATGATTAAAGAAGCTTATCCTGAAATACAGGTAATTGCTGGTAATGTTGCAACAGGTGAGGCAACAAAGGCACTCATTGAAGCAGGCGCAGATGCAGTTAAGGTTGGTATCGGACCTGGTTCTATATGTACAACACGTGTCGTAGCAGGAATCGGTGTTCCTCAGATTACAGCAATAATGGATTGCTATTTAGTTGCAAAACAGTATGGTATTCCAATTATTGCAGACGGTGGTATCAAGTATTCCGGAGATATGACAAAGGCTCTTGCTGCTGGTGGCAGCATCTGTATGATGGGTTCAATCTTTGCAGGATGTGATGAAAGCCCAGGAACTTTTGAATTATTCCAGGGAAGAAAATATAAAGTTTACCGTGGAATGGGTTCCATTTCTGCTATGGAAAATGGTAGTAAGGACAGATATTTCCAGCAGGATGCAAAGAAGCTTGTACCTGAAGGCGTTGAAGGCCGTGTAGCATATAAGGGAACTGTAGAAGATACAGTATTCCAGCTCATTGGTGGAATTAGATCTGGTATGGGTTACTGCGGAGCTGCTAATCTGGAAGAATTAAGAGAGAATGGTAGATTTGTTAAGATTTCAGCGGCATCTCTGAAAGAGAGTCATCCTCACGACATACATATTACTAAGGAAGCACCTAACTACAGCGTTGGTGAATAAGACAAAATATAAAGCTCACTTCTTGGAAGTGAGCTTTTATAATACTTAGATTTTTATACCAACAACTATTACTATAATCAGCTTTTCTATTGCTGCTGATATTCAGTTTCTCTATTATTGTATTGTTCGAGAATTCTATGAATTTTTTCTGTTGGAGTAATTACCCCTGATAATGTTGTATCATGATTTGAAAAATCAATAATTGATGCAAGGAACTTACTCATATCAGCCTTTAAGAAATATGGCTTATGCTGCAACTCAGGTGGAAGATAAGTAAGATTGGTGCAGATTACTTTATCAAATATGCAGTGCTCATAAGCATAGTCAAAACGGTCCAGACCATTTGTGAACAGTCCAAAGGTTGCACACAAGAAAACTCTCTTTGCATTCATTTCTTTTAATTTTTTAGCTGTATCAAGGATGCTTTCTCCAGAAGATATCATATCGTCAATGACAAATACATCTTTACCATCCACATTGTCACCTAAGAATTCGTGAGCAACAATAGGATTTTTCCCGTTAACAATAGTTGAATAGTCGCGACGCTTATAAAACATACCAGTATCAGTTCCCAGAACACCAGCAAAATAAACTGCTCTATCAAGAGCGCCTTCATCTGGACTGATAACCAGTGCGTGATGCTTATCAATAATCATGTCAGGAACATTTCTTAATATTGTTCTTAAAAACTGGAAACTTGAAGTAAAATTATCAAATCCTTTAAGTGGAATTGAATTCATTACACGTGGATCATGGGCATCGAATGTAATAAAATTATCCATTCCAAGGTTGGAAAGCTCTCTGAGAGCAGATGCACAATCAAGCGATTCTCTACCGGATCTTTTGTGCTGGCGACCCTCGTACATGAATGGAAGAATTACATTAATTCTGTGAGCCTTGCCAGCTGCAGCAGAAATAATTCTTTTTAAATCCTGAAAGTGATCGTCGGGAGACATATAGTTTGTATAACCAAACATCTTATAGGTAAGAGAATGATTGCAAACATCCATTAGTACAAATAAATCTTTTCCACGAATACTTTCATTAAACTGAGCTTTTCCTTCTCCAGAACCAAATCTTGATACGGTGAAGTCAGTTAGATAACTGCTTTCTGCATATCCACGGAAAGCGGG
>DCIJ01000047.1:21105-24079 GCA_002315945.1 Lachnospiraceae bacterium UBA1729
GGTTTGAAGTTTTGATATATCAGCCATAATTTCTCCTTGTTTTTTGACTAAATCCCTGATATATCTTATAGTTATTTTGGTTTTCAGTCAATGGATAAGCGCAAGTGAACGTGGAAAAATACATAGATGAATTCATATAAGATAATAACAGAACCCTGTGAGGGTGAGATTGTTGAAAAAAAATCAAAGTTTATAGCTAATATTATTCCAGTACAATCAAAGGAAGAAGCTTTGCAGTTTCAGGCATCAATCAAGAAAAAACACTATGATGCCAGACATCACTGTATGGGTTATATAATAGGTGAAGACGTTGGCTATAGTGATGATGGGGAGCCCCAGGGTACTGCGGGCAAACCTATTCTTGAGGTGCTTAAGGGTGCAGGAGTTACTAACCTGGTCTGTGTTGTTACCAGATATTTCGGGGGTATTCTGCTGGGTACTGGTGGCCTGGTGAGAGCCTATACTGATGCAGCCAAGGATGCCATGAGTAATGCACGTATAGCTACCATGATACCGGGAGCCAGATATGTAATTAGCTGTGATTATTCTCACATAGGAAAGTTTCAAAATCTGTTTGCTGTCCATTCAGCAACCGTTGAAAATACTGAATATACCGATTCTGTCAAATTTTCTATTCTTGTTTCATGTGAGAATGAGCAAAGACTGTTGAATCAGATTAAGGAAGCAACAGCAGCAACCATAATACCAGAAAAAATCGAAGACTGCTTTTTCCCTTCCCTTGACACATTATAACAAAATATATAAAATTTATTGAATGGTTTGTGACTTTGACAGATGCACTATAGGTATTCCAGGGAGATTACTATGGATAATTTTATGGACAAATTAATGAACAGATTTAATGCAGCGGATATGATTAAGGCTAATAATCAGGCTGAAAGAGATATGATGAATATAAAGAGTGATGAAGATGCATTCTTTAATGGAAACAATGAAGAGGTAATTAGCGAACTAAGAAAAATGAGCGCTAGAAATGAGCAGTTGGCTGCCAGCATTAGAAGCACTAATGAAAAGCATGCAGCCCTGGTTGAGGCATTAAGAGGTGTTGCAGAAAAAAACTCTGCTGTAATGCAGGCAATTAATGCCACAAATGAAAAGAGCGCTATTGTCATGGAAGCCCTTGCTGAAACTGAACGTAAGAATAATATTATTATTGATGCAATTAATGCTACCAACAGTAATAATGCTGATGTGCTGGCTGCAATTAATGGTATTGCTACCCAGATGACACAGAATGAAGACGGTAGTGATGAAATAGCAAATGTATTTACTATAATGCAGCAGGATGTGTCTGCATCTACAAAGAATGCTCAGAAGTTAGTAAGTGATGTGGCTACAGTATATGCTGGAATAAACAAGCTTCAGAACAAATTAACAGAGACACAGGAGAAGATGGATTCCGTTGTTACCGAGACACAGGATTTCATGCATAAAGAAAGCGTGAAGGTTTATAGAAACGTTCAGGCTATGATTGAAGAGGAAAATGAGAAGCTCTTAGCTTCAATTGATGAGAAAATTAAAGCAAAGAGAAAGCCTGTTACCAGTAAATGGGTTATGTTCTTTTTGATTATGCTCTTTTTGATTTGCGGCATTGATCTGGTAGTTAATTTGAACTATATATTTAATTTTTTACCAATAATTTTCCTATATAAGTAATTATGATAAGTAAAGAGCTGAGGCTTGGAAGGATTTGGGGCGTATTGTTTTCGTTAGTAATTTGCGCGTTTTTCCTTCCGGTTTTAAGTCCATATGATTCCAAAGGTAATAACATATATGATATTACTGTAAATGGCAAATTTATAGGAAGGTCTGCTACTTCTGATGTAACAGACCTTATTTCTATTGCAAGAAAAGAGCTGGCCGCAGACAAAGAGGATCCACTTTTGCTGGAGATTGATACACAGGTGGAGGGAAGAGAGGTTCTCTGGGAAGAGGTAGATAGTCAGGAGACACTGGTAGAAAACATAAAGTCTGCACTTTTGGATAGTGAAATCACTACCCTCCAGAGAAGCTATACATTGAAGGTGGATGATTTTACTATAAACCTTGAAAACTATAATGATGTCATGGCTTTGTTAGATGCTGTTTTGGACCAGTATGATGAAAATGGCAGCTTTGTAACTTCCCTGGTGGCCGACCCCGCTAGAGAATTATCAGTATTAACAACTATGGTGCTATCTGAACAGGAGAACAGACAGCTTCTAAAGGAATCCTATGAAAAAGAGGCCGGATTTTGGGCCATGCTTTCAGATGCTTTTGCACAGGACCCTCAAAATGTAGAGAAAAGCTTTGATGACTATGAGCTGGGTACAGTTTCCGTCGACTTTGCTTCTCCAGTGGAGCTTGTAGAGTGCTATCTTCCAGTTGATGTTCTGACACCTGTGGATGAGGCAATTGAGACTGTAACACAGAAGACTGCAAAGGATACAATATATGAAGTTGTAAGTGGTGATACCATTTCCGAGATAGCAGAGAAAAACAATCTGTCCATGAAGGATCTGCTGGCTATGAATCCGGCGCTGGACGGTGAAAGTGCCACAATACGAGTGGGCGACGAGCTGACTGTTACTTCTCCAGAGCCTGCAGTTAGTGTTAAATGGACGACCCAGAGCTATTATGAAGAGGAGTATAATGCTCCTGTACAGTATGTTGATAATGACAACTGGTATACCAATGAAACCAAGGTCCTTCAGGAACCCAGTGCTGGTTTCAGAAAGGTTGTTGCCCTTGTAACATATGTTAATGATAAAAATATGGGGGCAGATATCCAAAAGGAAGAGATTGTGTATGAGGCAGTACCCAAGATTGTTGAAAGAGGTACTAAGAACCCGCCTACCTATATTAAACCTATCTCCGGTGGAAGAATGTCTTCTAAATTTGGAAAAAGAAGCGCACCTGTTAAAGGAGCCAGTACATATCATAAAGGTATCGACTGGGCTGTTCCTATTGGTAC
>DCIJ01000007.1:0-12092 GCA_002315945.1 Lachnospiraceae bacterium UBA1729
TCATTTTTACCTCTTGAAAAGGTTACAATATCATGAATGAATGTGTCCAAACGGTCAACACTGGTCCATCCAATTATCTTGCAGATTTCTTCAGGTACGTCCTGCTCTCTAACAATTCCACCACGGATAGCATCATCCATATCATGGAACATATATGCAATCTTGTCAGACAGCCTGACCACCTTGCCTTCAAGTGTTGATGGATTACACTTTGTCTGATGATTCCTGATTCCATCTATTACTTCCCAGGTCAGATTTAACCCGGCTCCATCTCTTTCGAGATATTTAACAACTCTTACGCTCTGTTCGCTATGTTCGAAGGATTTCTCTCCCAAATCTCCCATACTAGCAAGAGCACGCTCACCAGCATGACCAAAGGGTGTATGGCCCAGATCATGTCCAAGAGATATAGCCTCAACCAGATCCTCATTTAATGCTAAAGCTTTGGCAATAGTCCTGGCATTCTGACTAACCTCAAGAGTATGGGTAAGTCTGGTACGATAATGGTCTCCATTTGGAGTGAGAAATACCTGAGTCTTATCCTTGAGACGTCTAAAGGATTTACAATGAAGTATTCTGTCCCTGTCACGTTGAAAAACAGGTCTGATATCACAGGGATCATCATACCTCTCTCTACCCCTGGAATTAACACTCAGGGCAGCATAGGGACTTAATATATCTCGTTCTCTTTCTTCCAGGCTTTCTCTTATGGTCATACTTAATCCTTCTCTGGCAATCCAGCGGCTTTTTCATCAAAAAAGCGTACAATAGTAATATACGCCTCTCTGAATTAAAAACCTTTTTTTATTTATTTACACTTTGCATTTTTTTCTGCCTAAATGTCAATTTTTATAGTACTTTTCCAAAGCTTCTGAATAAAAGCTTACTTCTTTATCTACTTCAATAAGCCTTGCCCTTGATTTTTCACTTTCCCCATGGGCAAACAGGCTCTTTTCCACCTTTTTATGGACATCCAGCTTCCAGCCCAGGTAGTCCTTCAATACCTCATCTCTTTTTTTCAAAAGGATGGGACCAAACGCTTCTTCAAAGCTGTCAATATTGCCATTTCCAAAAGCAACTTTCATTAAAAAGTAATATTTTCCATCTTCATATACAGCTTTTTCATCATTGATAACAAAACCCTTCTCATAGAGAAACGCCCTAAATCTTGGCAGTTCTGACTGTGGCTGCAAAACCATACAGGTATCGGGCTGTAGCCTGTTATTATCTAGGGCCTCACTGATAATCTCTGACATAAGTTCCCCACCCATTCCAGAAATTAATATACAGCTATTATTTTCCACCTGGGGGATTTCTTTTAATCCGTCCGAAAGGACAGCCTTAATCTTATCATCAAGACCAGCCGCCGAAATATGCTCAATGGCAGCACATAAGGGTCCCTTTCTTACATCCATGGCATAGGCTTTTTTACATTTCTTCTGTTGCACCAGGCTTACGGAAGAATAACCGTGATCACATCCCACATCATACAGGCAGTCACAATTTGGAACCATATTAATAAGCTCATTTATACGTACTGACAGGGAATTAATTTTTCCGTCCATAATTTTCTCCTGCTATAATATCTTCATCTAACTGCTTTTTTAAATCATCAAGACAGTCAAACTTCATTTCAGGACGCTTGAACTCTAGCAGCTTGACCCTCACATCCTTACCATACAGGTCACCTGCGAAATCATACAAATAAGTCTCAACACCCATCTGTCCTGCATCACTAACCGTAGGCTTCATTCCAATATTAGTGATAGCCTTAAACTGACTGCCCTCAACACTAACAATGGAATAATATACACCATTGGGAGGCAGGAGTTTGGAACTGTCAGGAAGCTGATTAACGGTAGGCATACCAAGTGTTCTGCCTAACTTTTTGCCATGGACAACTTCTCCAATGACACAATAGGGCACCCCAATCAGTTTCTCTACCATTGGCATATCTCCGGAAAGCACAAGCTTTCTAATCACAGAGGAGCTGACCTCCAGTCCATCAATATAGAGCTTATCAACTATCTGGGCTTCAAAACCACATTCCACAGACATCTTCTTTAGTAGGTTAACATCACCCAATCCCTTGTTTCCAAAGGAGATATCCTCTCCTGCAACTATGTATTTCATATTTAACATATTGCAGAGGTATTCTTTGACAAAAAAATATGGATCAGTAGCAGCTGTCTGCTCATTCAAGGGGAATTCTACCAGTATATCTACACCTAAAAACTCAAAAATACGACGTTTTTCTTCCAGTGTAGTCAGTCCTGGAACAATTTTCCCAGAAAAAAAAGACAAAGGCGACTTGTCAAATGTAAATACAACCGCCTTATAGCCTTCTTTCTGTTTACTGATAATTTTGTCAAGTAAAATCCTGTGTCCCCTGTGGATTCCATCGAACTTGCCCAAAGCAATTGCACACGGTTCACCAATATGAATTTTATCTATTTCACTGATAATTCTCATCTACAAAAACATTTTAACAGGCTTTAAAAAATTATCTTCGCCTCTTTCATATATTGCATAGAATCTGCCCTGCTCATCATACAGTCTGTACCTGTCAGACTCTGTATCGAAGTCAAGCCATTCACTATACAGTTTATTTCCATTTTTCAAAGCCGGAATAAATCTCTCACATACGCAGGCCTTTGGCAGGTCCTCAAAAACCTGATCCACCGGGCAAATCAGCCTGTTACCATCAATAATTAGCTTGTCCTCATCAACAGCTAATTCTTTCTGTTTTTCATTCCGCCTTACAATCCACTGCCCAGTTTCATATGTGGCATTATGGGCCGCCTTCTCCAAATCATTTAATCTGACAGCCGTTTCAATACCAAAGCATCCAACCCTGGTACGGGTTAAATGCTCCATGGCACCACCCACTCCCAGGCTCTCACCAATATCCTGACACAGGCTTCTGATATAGGTTCCTTTGGAGCATTTTACTCTCATGGTAACCCTGGGAAGCTTAACGTCCAGAATATCAATGGAAAAAATCGTAATCTCCCGGGCTTTTCTTTCGACTTCAATACCCTGTCTGGCCAGGTCATACAATCTCTGCCCATTAACCTTCAATGCAGAGTACATGGGTGGAACCTGCTGTATCTTACCAACAAAACTCCTGACTGACTCAAACACCTGATTTTCAGAAATCTTCTCAAGTTCACTCTGATCAGCTCTGCTTAACACAGTTCCTTCCATGTCCAGGGTATCTGTAGTTACTCCCAGTATCAGGACAGCTTCATATTCCTTGTCCCAGTCAGTAATAAGTTCACAGACTCTGGTTCCGTTACCGATACATACAGGGAGCACTCCTTCTGCCGCCGGGTCAAGAGTCCCTGTGTGACCTATCTTTTTTTGATGAAGTATTCCCCGAAGCTTTGCCACCACATCAGCAGAGGTAAAGCCCGGTTCTTTATATATATTGATTATTCCATTCATCTGATACTATTAGTGTATTATTCTTCCATGAGCATAGGCTCAATATGTTTAGTAATATTATTTACACAGTCATGGAAGGTACCTACCATAACGCAGCCGGCAGCCCTAATATGACCACCACCGCCAAACATCTGTGCAACCTCTGATACATTACATGTATCAGTTGAGCTTCTCAATGAAACCTTCCACTTAAGTGTATCAATTTCGTACATGAAAATCGCACATTCAACATCCCTTGTATTACGAAGTTCAGAACTGATACCCTCCATATGCTTTGGCATGGCTCCATAAAATGCCATAGTCTTTTTATCAATTCCGGATACTATGCATCTGCCATTCATCAGTAGCATGCTCTCTAAAAGTGCTCTACCCATAATCTGATGCTGGAGATAAGTGCTTTCAGTGTAGGTTTTATCTATGAGTACAGGGAAATCAATACCTGTCTCCATAAGCTTTCCTGCTATGGTCATAGTCTTACATGAAGTATTTGAATAACTGAATCTTCCTGTATCATGAACCATACCCACATACAAAGGAGCAGCCACTTCCTTGTCAATGTTCTCTACGCCTATCAGATCACATATCAGCTCACTTGTTGAGCTGGCTGTAGGAACTACATAATTAAAATCTCCACAGGGAGAACTGCTGATATGATGATCTACATGGAACTTCTTTTTTGCAGCTTCAAACAGTGGCAGGGCTGCACCGATTCTGTCCTTGCTTCCATCGAGACAGAAATATGCATCATATACCTTTCCCACCAGATCTTCACCCAGCTCGTCATTTTCCATAACAATCACATCTTCGTATCCTGGAAGCATTCTGAAATTGGTGGTTGGCTTTCCAAGAATCACATCCACAGTGCAATTCTTAAGCTTTTTTCTTAGATACAGAGCCAATCCCAGGCAGGAACCAAGGGCATCCCCATCTGGATGAACATGCCCTGAAATTCCTATGGTTTTTACATCTTTTAATTCTTCTAAAATATTAAACATCTAAATCTTCATCCCTTTCAGGCATCTGAGCGATAACATCATCAATCATTTTTGTCATATTAACGCCATATGCAATGGATTGATCCAATACAAAGGTCAGTTCGGGAGTATTTCTTAGATTTATTTTTTTGGCAAGCTGATTTTTAATATATCCAGTTGCCGACTTAAGCCCTGCCAATGTTTCTTTTCCCTCTGCTTCACCACCCAGGCAGCTAATATATGCCTTACAGTGCTTCAAATCAGGGGCAACCTCAACAGCTACCACTGATGTCAAAGGGCTCACCCGTGGATCTTTAATTCCTCCACGGATGATTTCAGCCAGGACATGCTGAACCTCTGTATTTATCCTTACATTTTTAACACTATTTTTTCTCATATTACCTTGGTACCTCAACCATAATATAAGCTTCTACTATATCGAATTCCTGCATCTTGTCGAAGTCCTCAAATACAAGACCGCATTCGAATCCAGACTTAACTTCCTTAACATCGTCCTTGAATCTCTTAAGACTTGCAAGCTTTCCTTCGTAGATCTGCTCACCTTCTCTGGTGATTCTGATGAGGCAGTCGCGCTTAAATTCACCATCAAGAATATATGATCCGGCAATATTACCAACCTGGCTGGCCTTGAATATCTGACGTACTTCGGCATGACCAATAACCTTTTCCTCAAATACAGGATCAAGCATACCCTTCATAGCAGCTTCAATATCCTCAATAGCCTGATATATTACTCTGTACAGTCTGATGTCTACGCCTTCTCTCTCAGCTGTAGCCTTAGCTGTAGCATCTGGACGAATGTTAAATCCGATGATAATTGCATTTGATGCACTTGCAAGAACAACATCAGATTCATTAATGGCACCAACACCACCATGAATACACTTAACGACAACCTCTTCATTTGAAAGCTTCAGAAGACTTGTCTTAACAGCTTCCACACTACCCTGAACATCGGCCTTGACAATAAGGTTAAGTTCCTTAAGATTACCCTCCTGAATCTGTGCAAATACATCATCAAGACTCATCTTGGACTTGGTTTCTTCCAGCTTCTTCTCTTTGTTCTGAGCCATATAAGTCTCTGCAAAGCTCTTAGCTTCCTTGTCAGTCCTGTGAGCCAGAATAATTTCACCAGCACCAGGAACATCTGACAGACCGAGAATCTCTACTGGTGTAGAAGGTGTAGCTTCCTTAACTCTTCTGCCCTTATCATCTACCATGGCACGAACTTTACCATAGCTTGCTCCTGCAGATACAAAATCTCCTACATGGAGAGTACCCTTCTGAACCAGAACAGTAGCTACAGGTCCACGACCCTTATCAAGCTGTGCCTCTATTACAAGACCTCTTGCTGCTCTGTTAGGATTTGCCTTAAGCTCAAGGATTTCAGCAGTAAGAAGAATTGTCTCCAGCAGAGTATCAATACCCTCGCCACTCTTAGCTGAAACAGGAACGAATTCAGTTGTTCCGCCCCAGTCTACAGGAATAAGCTCATATTCTGTAAGTTCCTGCTTAACCCTGTCTATATTAGCATTTGGTTTATCAATCTTATTAACAGCTACAATAATTTCAATTCCTGCAGCCTTGGCATGGTTAATAGCTTCAACAGTCTGAGGCATAACACCATCATCTGCAGCAACAACCAGGATTGCGATATCAGTTGAATTAGCACCACGCATACGCATTGCAGTAAACGCTTCATGTCCAGGAGTATCCAGGAATGTAATCTTCTGGTCATTTAATGTTACTGAATAAGCACCAATGTGCTGTGTAATACCACCAGCCTCACGATCTGTTACATTAGTTTTTCTAATTGCATCAAGGAGTGAAGTTTTACCATGATCAACGTGTCCCATTACACAGATTACAGGTGGTCTTGAATCAAGGCTCTCCTCTGACTCTTCATCCTCCTTAAGCATCTCCTCAATAACATCAACCTTCTCCTCTTTCTCACAGATGATGTCATATTCGATAGCTATTTCTTCAGCTGTTTCATAGCTGATTTCCTGATTGACTGTTACAATCTGTCCCTGCATAAAGAGTTTCTTAACAATAGCAGCAGGCTGAAGTTTCATTTTTTCTGCTAAATCTTTGATAGTAAGTGTTTCAGGCAGAACAATTGTCTTGATTTCTTCTTCCACAACTACTTCTACTTTCTTTTCAGGCTTAACAAAGGCACCAACCTTCTTGCCGTTCTTGCCTTTACGTACGTTCTCCTCTTCGTAGATAGCGTCCTTCTTTGAACGATTGTCTTTATCTTTTCTCTTGCCTGAGCCCTTGCCACCTGGGGTGTTCTGGTTACCATCCTGAGCGAATCCTTTATTCTGGGATTGATTTGTCTGGAAACCACCCGGTCTCTGGCCGCCTCTTTCAGGACGAGCATTATCTCTGCCACCGTTGTTACGAGAGCCACTATCCCTGCGATTTTCATTGCCACCCTGATTCTTCTGTGGACGGTCCTGATTGCGGTTATCAGGTCTGTTATTCCTTTCATTTCTAACCTCTTTTTGAACAGGTGCCTGGGTAGCCTGTGAAACTTGTGGTGTCTGTGCAGGTTTAGCTTCCTGAACCTTCTCTACTGTTTCTGTCTTAACCTCCTCAACAACAGGTTTCTTCTTAACAGGCTGTGCAGGGCGGATCATGTCAACAGTTGGAGTTGGAGAAGGTGCGATTCTGGGCTTAATAATACCTCTTGGTCTGTCTTCCCTCCTAGGCGCATTATTATTTGGTCCAGCAGGTCTGTTTGGCTGCTGAGATCTATTCTGTCCAGGCATATTTCCACCAACTACAATAATGCTCTTTTTCTTTTTTGCCACATTACCAGCCTGTGCAGGCTTGTTGGAAGGAGCCTGTGCAACTGCTTTAACCTCTTCCTTCTTTTCCTCTTTTTTACCAAATTCTTTCTGCGCCAAAGCTACTCCCTCTTCGCTAACCTTGGAATTCCAAGATTTTGCTTCGATTCCGCGTTCGGCCAGAAAATTCTTTATATCTTTATCTTCCTTACCCAGTGATTGAGCAAGCTCTCTTAATTTCATTTCAGCCATTGATTTCCTCCATGTGGATTAATGCCTCAATCTTCTCGGCAAATCCCTTATCTGTAATTGCAAGTACTACTCTGGATTCCTTACCAATATGTGTTCCCAAAGTTTCCCTGTCTGAATAGACACAAAAAGGAACTTTGTAGTATGTACACATATCCCGAAAATCCTTGGTCGTATTATCAGATGCGTCCCCTGCCACAATACAGAGATTAGCTCTGCCCTCTTTAATCAGCTTTTCACTGACAAAGGAGCCACTGCCAACCTTGCCTGCCTTAGCAGCAAGTCCTAACATTCCAAACACTTTGCTTATTGCCATTTTTCACCTCAGTCTACTAATCAGAACCTAATTTACAAAGCTTCAATCATCTGGTCGTATACAGCTGCTTCCACATGCATTTTTAACGACTTAGATGCCAGATTCTTTTTCTTTCCTGCCATAATACAGGACTTATCTTTACAAAAGTAAACGCTTCGCCCCTGCGCATGTCCATTGGTACAAAACAATGGGGTGTCATTTTGTTTTATAATTCGAAACAAATCTGATTTTTCTTTTCTAGCCTTGCAGGCAACACACTGTCTTTGGGGAACTCTAACATCCATAAATCTAACCAGTCACAATCTGCCTGAAGAATTTATTCTTCAGTTTCTTCATACTCGCCTTCGTATCCTTCTTCATACTCCTCATCATACTCGTCATCAACGTAATCTTCATAACGGAATCCGGGAGCATCCTTAGCCTGAGTCTCTGACTTAATATCAATCTTGTATCCAGTAAGTCTGGCTGCAAGACGTGCATTCTGTCCTTCCTTACCAATAGCAAGAGACAGCTGATAATCAGGAACTACAACCTTAGCAGTCTTCTCATCAGGATCAGCAAATACAGCAACGATTTTTGCAGGAGACAGAGCATTCTGAATCAGAATTCCAGGGTTCTCATCCCAATTGATAATATCAATCTTCTCACCACGCAATTCATCAACAATGGCATTTACTCTGGTTCCATTCATACCAACGCATGCACCAACAGGATCTACATCAGGATTGTTTGACCAAACAGCCATCTTGGTACGGCTTCCTGCTTCGCGGGCAATGCTCATTATTTCAACAGTTCCATCTGCGATTTCACTTACTTCTGACTCAAAAAGCTTTCTTACCAGTTCAGGGTGTGTACGGCTTACAAGGATACGGGGTCCCTTTGTAGTTGCCTTAACTTCTACGATAAGTACCTTAATACGGTCTGTAGGTCTGTAGATTTCACCCTTAACCATTTCTGTTTCATTCAGAATAGCATCAGCTTTTCCAAGATTAATGCTTAAGTTCTTGCCAACAAATCTCTGAATAATACCAGTTACAACTTCTTTTTCCTTAGCCTTGTACTGTCCTAATACAACAGTTCTCTCTTCTTCTCTAATCTTCTGTAAGATAGTATTTTTAGCACTCTGAGTTGCAATACGTCCAAATTCCATAGACTTGATTTCAACTGGTACGATGCTTCCAATTTCAGCTGTAGGATCAATCTTTTTAGCATCCTCTACCCAGATATCCTGGATGGGATCCATAACATCGTCTTCAAGTTCAACACATTCCTTATCAGCAATTACATTAAACTCACAGGTGTCCTTATCAATTACAACCCTTACATTGTCAGCACTACCAAAATGATTTTTGCATGCAATTATCAATGAATTCTCAATTGCCTCAAACATGGTTTCCTTGCTGATTTCTTTCTCCTTTTCAAGGACTTCCAGTGCCTCCATTAAATCTTTGTTCATTTTTCCTTTAATCCTCCTTATACGGCTTTTATTTTTTGATGGGATAATCCCTTTATCACTTATTAAAATTCAACATGCTGCCAGATTCCGGCTACTGCTTTTCTCTCAAAAGAGTATTCTGTATCATCATCCCTTATAGTAATGGTATCAACATCAAAAGCAGTCAAATCACCAGTAAACTCTTTGCAGCCATCCATAGGCTTATACAGCTTGATGTCAACAGGCTCTCCCATTGACTTCTCCAGATGCTTATCTTTTTTCAACATCCTTCCAAGTCCTGGTGAACTAACTTCAAGGATATATGCTTCTTCAATATAATCATCTGCATCCAGTGCATCTGAAAGAGGTCTGCTAACTGCTTCACAGTCGTTAATATTAACTCCACCCTCCTTGTCAATATAAGCACGAAGATACATGTCCTGCCCTTCCTTAACATATTCCACATCATATATTTCTATACCCATGGGTTCTGTAATGATTTTTAAGAGCGCTTCTGTTTTTGCTTCAATATCTTTTTTTGACACTTAAAATCCTCCAACTGATAACAATAAAAGTCATTAAAAAAACAATAAAGAGTGGCGCAAACCACTCTTTAATAAATTTACCTTATCAACGCATACTATATTACTCTTATTTTGTCTTTATGTCAACAGGAATACCCACTACAACTTCTGTAAAAAAATCAGCCGAATCAGCGATATACTTATTCAAATTAGACAAAACCTGCATGAACAGACTTACCGACTCATCATACAGACTTCCATCAGAAAACACTTCATTAGTAACAATAATCAGATTATCCGCAAGCTGTGTAAGACAGTTTATTCTATCCTTAAGAATATCTTCTGTACACACAGAATCAACATTCCTTGCAAACATATAATTTGATATCAGATTGCTCAAATCCTCCAGGAGTATACATGCCAGTCTGCTCCCCTTCAGTTCATCTGCTGGCGAATCAAGGTACATTGATTCAATCGTGTCAAATCCTCTTCCGGCTCTCATCTGCCTGTGTCTGCTAATTCTTTCTGAAGCCTCTCTTCCATGGTTTGACATTGTAGCCAGATATATCATTCTCTTATTATCCGGGTTCAGACTAACAGCAAGCTTTTCAGCATATTCACTTTTTCCACTGCCACTTCCACCAGTTATTAAATACAACATCACTCTACAAGTTTAAGAAAATCCTTAGCCGGAATGGGAGCACTGAAATAATAACCCTGAATGAAGTCAACTCCAGCATCTACCATATCTTCAAACTGTGTACTCTCCTCTATTCCTTCTGCAACAATCTCAAGTCCCAGCCTCTTACACATAAAAATTACTGCCTCCATAATTGTACGACCCTTTCTGGATTCAAAATATGAAAGCACCATTTTCCTGTCAAATTTCAATATCTTGACTGGCAGCTCCTGAACGTATTCCAGGTTAGAATAGCCCGTACCAAAATCATCAAGTGAGAATGAACATCCCTTTTTTATTAATTTATCCATGTTGGCTAGCAGTCTGTCCTTGGCCTTAACCGCAGATGTCTCTGTTATTTCAAAATTAATCATGGAGGGATCTGTCCCAATCCTGTCAATTGTCTCGATATATTTGTCAGCAAAAGTCTCCCTCAGACACTGTATGGCCGAAAGATTAATTTCAATATATTCAATTCCAAGCCGTTTCAAATCATTTTCTTTAATAAATTTACAGGTCTTTTCAAATACAATCTCGCCAATTTTTTCTATCTGGCCTGTCTCCTCAGCCACAGGAATAAATGCCCCAGGTTGAATTACTTCACCGTTTTCACTTAATATTCTTACCAGAGCCTCAGCTGACACAAAGGAGTTTTTTCTGATTGAAAATATTGGCTGAAAGAAGGGAACTATTCTATCCTCCGCAATAGCTTTATCTATCATTTGAATAGTTCGGAATTTCTTAAGATGAGCATCTATCCAAGGCTGGTCCATAACAAAACGGGTGGCATCTCCGATAGGCTGATTTGCTATAAAATATCTAATCTGCTCACTGGCTACATCATAATTCAGCTTCTGTAATGTAATAGGTATCTCATATCTGGTAATCCTTGGAGGCTCAGCCTCTGAATTCTGACCACAGATTGCAGAAAATTCAATGCCCAGCCTAAGGGATGCTTCCTGCATATTTTTTTCGTCATTATACAAAAGATAGAACTCACGTCCGGTAACTGCATACACATCTACAGCATTTCCAATCTCATCAATTGCTCTCAATATTGAATTAATATAGTAATCGTAATATTTCCCTTCGTTGATAAATTTTCTGTTATCAGCAACCGAAACCTTAACTACAAGTAAAGAAAAAGGCCTTTTTTCCGCGTATCTGATATCAATGGCAGACCTGAGTGCCAGTTCATTAAGCATACCTGTTTTGGAGTCCACAAACAGATCAGGATTCTCCAGCTTGGTAAACACTATCATCATACCAATACTGCCACAGAAGCTGACAAGCAGTATTTTGTTGTTAAAAAACTGTATTGCTGTTCCAAAAATCCAGATTAACAGCCACAGAAAAACCGCCTTCCATCTGGTAGGATTAAGTCTGTTTCTAAATGTAAATATCAGCACATAATCTGCCACAATAAAACCGGTAGCAACAAAATACACTGCCATTACAGCAGGGCCATAGGTATATACACTGACCTTGTCCCTGTAGTAATAAATTGGAGCCAGTGCCATCACTATAAATGATAAAAACAACAGGAGGTAAGCAACATTTTTAATATAGGACATTGCTCTGACCGAAACATCTTCAAGCAGATATCGAAAAGACATATATGCTATGTAGCCCATAGACATAATATATAATCTGCA
>DCIJ01000007.1:12150-12675 GCA_002315945.1 Lachnospiraceae bacterium UBA1729
GAAAGAATATCAAAAAATAAATTAAGGGCGCAGACCACCAGCATCTGTTTGAAAAAGCCCATGGACTTTTCCTTAGGTCGTCTTCCTTCAAAATAAAAGTATGAAAGTGTAATTAATACTATTACACCAGCAATCTGAGTATATATATTCATACCTACTTCGCCCTATAATCAATCATACAAACAGATAAATGGCCAGGTTCATCAATGCCCCTTAATTCTGCATTCTTGGTATATTCCCACATCGTAAATCCATAGGGATAATCAGGAATATCGCTCTCTTCAGAATACCATATATCATAACCTGACAGCAACGATAAATCTACTATTCTAATGAGCCATTCCTTATTTCCATAGAGAATGGTTTTTATGCCATTAGACTTAAGACCATCCATGAATTTTATAGCAATTTTGGTCTTTTCCTGTTTGGATAGTCCAGTTACTCTTGCAGTGTCATTTTTTACATATTCCATTACATAGGCAACCGGATAATCCAGCTCAAACCCCTGCAATGCCTGCACAACCA
>DCIJ01000007.1:12755-14075 GCA_002315945.1 Lachnospiraceae bacterium UBA1729
AGTCCAGCCTCTTTTGCCTTCTCATAATATGTGAAAAAGGCTCCATCATTTATCAGTTCTCCGCTTCCATATCCTCTATAGCCAATACGAAGCATGACATAGTCTATGCCTTCAGCCTTTAAGTCATCAAAATCTACATCTTCATAATCTTCAGAAATAGATATTCCCACATGACTTATCTTAGATCCGTCTTCGTAGTATTTCATCTCCGGATACTGATATACAAGGTTTTGCAGATTATATCTGTTTTTGGTTACTCTTGGATCAATTTCAACCCATTCCTCTGTTCCATCAGCAGATTTTAACAGTGTATGCTTGCCGTCTGTAGAGGGATCCTCTTTTTCAGGAGTGGTTTCTTCAAGTACAGAGTCTTTCTTTTTATTATTTTCATTTTTCCTGTCATACATATGCCAGAAATCCAGATCACCGCTGACAAGACTACTGCCAGATATCAGATTATCTGCAGCTTCCTTGGCTGTATCATAAGTAGTATCAGGAAGTAACTGGATATCATGCCCGTTCGCTTCCTTGCTGGCCTCATTTTGTGCATATTCAAAAGCATCCTCAGCAACAGTTTCCCCATTGTCTTCAGCATTTTCTCTAATGTTCTCTGCTGTTTCTGCAACATTTTCGCGGGCATTTCCCTTGAATCTTAATGTATTCTGATAATACCATGCTCCAATGAGGATCATTATCGATACCACCACAATACCTGCTATTATCGGGCCAACAGAGAATCCTTTTTCGTCTTCAGGCTCTATATAGTTGTAATCTTCACTCCATTTTTTCATAGCAATTTAACACTTTAACTTTTTAAAGAAAATGTTTATAATATATTTCGTTGTTATTTTACTTATTTTTCAAAATAAATTCAAATAAATAAACGAGGTGCATCATGGCAGAAAGAATAGCCACAATTACAAGAACCACAAAAGAAACCGATATCACTCTAACATTAAATCTGGATGGAACAGGAAAAGCAAATATTAACACTGGCATTGGATTTTTTGATCACATGTTAAATGGATTTGCCCGCCATGGTCTGTTTGATTTAGAACTTACATGTAAGGGCGATATTGATGTTGACAGTCATCATACAATTGAAGACTGCGGTATTGTCCTTGGACAGGCCATCAAGGAAGCTGTAGGGGATAAAAAAGCCATTAAACGATATGGTAATTTTATGCTTCCCATGGATGAAACACTTGTTATATGTGCTATTGACTTATCCGGAAGACCATATCTTGCATACGACTGTACCTACACAGTTCCTAAGATTGGCGAGATGGATACCGAGATGGTTCAGGATTTCTTCTATGC
>DCIJ01000007.1:14153-23068 GCA_002315945.1 Lachnospiraceae bacterium UBA1729
CATATTGCAGAAGCCAGCTTCAAAGCCTTTGGAAAGGCACTTGATATGGCAACCTCTCACGAGCCAAGACTTGGTGATGTTGTCTGGTCAACAAAAGGAAGTCTCTAATTCAATATCCCCTCACTATTTCTACTGGAATAGTGAGGGTTATTTTATTATCAGATTATAGGAACTATCAGTAAACAGTCCTGTATTCTCATTCCAGGTCTTAACCCATATCTCATATTTTCCAGGAATATTAACATTATAAATACCCTGTATTTCAAGGCTATACTTATCTTCAGAAATTTCCTGGCCACTTGCATTTAATACTTTAAGCTGCTTTTTTATTCCACCTATACTCTGGCCTTTTTCCAAAGTAAGATTTCCATCAGCATTCCTTACAGACACAGAATGCATCACCCTGAGCCATGGATTACTGCTGTCAGAATCAGTCGGATCCCATCCTGCCCTTGGATCATCCACGTTCATTTTTACAGTCCTTGGTTTTCCGAATGGTCCAGGACTGGATGCATCGTCATACACGTCAACTTTAGTACCAGCAGGGCAATGCTCATAAATCCATTTCACGTCATTCACACACAGACGGATACATCCCAGACTGGCTTTGCTGCCAAGCTTATTGAACTCTTCCTTCTCAAGCTTTGCTCTGTCCTGTTTATAATATGGAACAGAATGAAACATAATATGGTTGTTAAAACGAATTGCATATTGCGCATAACTTCCATCCACCATATTTCTCCACTTATAATACTGGGTTGTCTTGAATCCACTTCCCATAGGAGTTCTGTTCATCTCTCCTGCAGAACAGGAAAATCCACGAATGGGTAGCTTGGTTGCCTTGTCATATACCGTAACAGTGTTTTCGATTCTATTAACTCTGATATATACACTTGATTTAGTTGTCTTATTTGATTTCGATGTTTTTGCCTGGGCACATAAAGACTGTGCCCCTGAAAAAAATATCAGAAGGCACAGTAAATAAATAACTATTTTCTTCATAATCAGCTTATCTGTTCCTGTCATATATTATCTTAAGACCCTTCAGTAACAGGTCATCATCAATTCTGATAGGACGCTTGCACAAAGGGATAACAGTCTTGGCCAGTCCTCCAGTGGCAACAGCTGGCAGAGAATAACCCAACTCCTCTTCCATTCGTTCCAGCATACCGTCCAGAATACATGCTGCTCCGGTTAACAGTCCACTATTCATACAGTCAACAGTGTTCTTGCCAATATTCTTCTTAGGTGCGGTGAGACTAACCTTATAAAGCTGGGCTGCATTATTAGCCAGTGCTTCCATTGAAACTCTCACTCCCGGAGTAATGATTCCTCCAATATAGCTTCCAGATTTGTCAACCACAGACATGGTTGTTGCAGTTCCCATATCAATTACACAAATTGGATATCCATACTCAACCATGGCAGCCACTGCATCAACAATAAGATCACTTCCCACAGTCTTGGGATTATCCATCTTAATATTAATTCCTGTTTTTAATCCAGGTCCTACAATCTTGGGTTTTGAACCAATTATTTTTTCCACAGCGGTTGAAACAACTGAATCTAATGGTGGTACAACCGATGAAAGAATTGCTCCTTCGATACTGCTAATATCAACCTTATAAAGCTCCAGGACAGTTTTAAAGCCAACTGCATACTCCAGCGCAGTCTTAGATTTATCTGTAGAAAGTCGCTCTACAAAATAAGTTTTCTCATCATCTATACAACCAATAACTATATTGGTATTTCCCATGTCTATTGCAAGTATCATTTTGACTCCACTCCTGTAAATAGTACTATTTTAAGTACTGATCAATAAAATCAGCTTCAGATATAATTAATACTCCCAGCTCCTTGGCCTTCTTATTTTTTGAAGACTGACTGGCCACATCATTATTTATCAACGCCCTGGTCTTTTGAGTTACACTACCGGTAACCTTGCCACCCTTTTTCTCAATGGCCTCTTTCATGGCATCTCTGTTTTCATAGATATTAAGAGAACCTGTAATGACAAAATTCATTCCCTTTAATGTCTGTTCTGCTTCATCCTCTGCAACAAAATTAATGAATAACTCCTGAAGAAGATTTAATACCTCAGCTCTTCTTTTTTCATTGCTGAAATACTGAACAAATCCCTGACCTATTACCTCACCCACACCATCTATTTCAGAAAGCACCTGGCTATCAGCGTCAATAATTTTATCTACATCTCCACCAAAATATTTACAGATTAATTTTGCATTAGCAACACCAATATTAGGAATTCCAATGCCAAATAATACCCGATGCAGTTCAGTTGTTCTTGAATTATTCACAGCATTAATCAGATTTTCATAGCTTTTTTCGCCAAATCCTTCCATGCCAACAATTTCGTCTCTGTAACGATCCAGATGATAGAGGTCTGCAAATTCATGAATATATCCTTTTTCAATGAATTTTTCAAGTGTAGCCTCCGAGAGACCATCAATATTCATTGCATTTCTGCTTACAAACTGAGTATAAGTTCCAATTCGTTTTGCCTGACAGTCTGGATTGGTACAGTATAAGCTTTTAGCCTGCACCTCTGCTCGAACAGTTGTCTTTTCACCACATACAGGGCATACATCCGGAATTGGCAGTCCGCCGCTCTGGGTCAGATTGCTTCCAACCTGAGGAATAATCATATTGGCCTTGTAGACAGTAATATGATCTCCAATACCCAACTTTAATCCCTCAATAATACTAATATTATGCAGGCTCGCCCTGGATACAGTTGTTCCTTCCAGTTCCACAGGCTCAAAGATAGCCACAGGATTTATTAGCCCAATTCTACTGGGGGACCACTCAACGTCAAGCAAAACAGTCTCTGCCAGTTCGTCTGCCCATTTGAACGCAATCGAATCTCTTGGAAACTTGGCTGTAGTACCCAAGCTTTTTGCGTACTCTATGTCGTCAAGTGTAAGCACCAGTCCATCTGAGGGGATTTCATACTCTGAAATTCTGTCTTCAAACTGACCAACAGTCTGAACCACATTCTGAGAATTAACCTTGAAATACTCGACGCATTCAAATCCCAGCGACTTAAGAAATTCCATCTGCTCACTTCTTTTCGTAAAATCAGGTCCCGATACAAATGAAAATGCAAAAAACCTGACTCTTCTGGACGCAGTAATATGATTATCCAGCTGACGCACAGAACCACTGCATAGATTTCTGGGATTTTTATATCTGGGTTCACCCTCCGGGAGTGCTTCATTTATCTCTTCAAAATCAGAGTAGGATATTACCGCCTCTCCCCTGAGTACCAGTTCTCCTTCATAGGGAATCTTATGAGGCAGATTTAAAAAGGTAAGTGCATTACCTGTAATTACCTCTCCAATCTCTCCATTACCTCTGGTTACCGCTTTGCTAAGCATTCCACCTGTATATGTCAGCACTATGGTTAACCCGTCCAGCTTCCAGCTGAGCAGGCCCTCATAACCGCCTAAAAAAGAGGCCAGATCCTGGCGTTCCTTAGTCTTGTCCAGGGATAACATACTGGATGCATGTCTTTCCTTAGGAAGCGAATCAACAGCCTCATAGCCTACAGTAACTGTGGGACTGCCTGCCAGAACAACTCCAGTGATCTTCTCCAGCTCCACCAGCCTGTCATACAAAGCATCATATTCCAGATTAGACATAATCTCGTTGTCCATGGAATAATAGGCTTTGGAGGCCTCCCTCAGGGTTTCACTTATTTTTTTCATTTCGTCAATTAATTTTGTATTTTCCATGGAGAGCATTATACCACATCTTATTTCTACTGGAATACTATAAAAATAAAAGAACCCCTCCACAATATGCAGAGGGGAATTATTAGTGCTTAATTCTTTTGAATTTTAATTCTATTATTCCTCAGTTTTCTTAGCCTTCTTGCTTTCAAGCTTGTTAGCCGCAACAGTGAACACAAAAGCACAGGCTGCAGCCACCAGCATTGCCAACAGGAAGTAGAGACCCTTGCCCTCATTAGCCATAAGAGGTGCAGAAAAACATGGAACATATGCAGTTCCTCTAACATCAAAGGCACCAACCACAACGCCAGATATCATGGCAGAAATCAGAGCACCACCAAATACCAGCTTGCTGGAGAACATAAATGGATAGGCTGCCTCAACGAAGGTACCAAATCCAACATTTACAATAAATCCAGGAAGTGCAACAGCGGCTTCACTCTTCTGCTTGGGGAATAAAATATTAGCAAGAGTAATACCGGCAGATACCATAACAAGACCAGTCATATCTATTGCTCCAAGGAATGAGAAACCAGTCTGTTCCATCTCAAGCAGAACAATAGGTAAGATGGCTGCATGATAAACACCACCAATAATAGCAGGCCAGATCAGCAATCCAGCAACTGCACCAGCAATAATTGCATTCCATGAAATACAGTAATTAATAGCATCACATATTGCATTACCAATAATAAGTGCTACAGGGGCGATTGCATATTTTCCAACCAGACCAACCAACAGTCCGCCCAGACCGCCAGCTGCAATATTAGCTGTGGTACCAGGAACTTTATGTCTGAAGCAGAAAACAATAATATAGTAGCTTGAAATACCAGCTAAAATACCACACAGTAAACCGCCTACAATACCACCATCTACAGATAAGAAACCTGCCACAATACCTGCTACAACGCCAACATCATCAAGTCCAGAAACCTGTTTTGCTGCAATTGCACATATTACTATTGGAATAGCACCTACAAGGATATCGAATATTCCTGAGAGGCTGTCGCATCCTGGGATTTTAGAGCATGCCATGCAGAGAGCCATGGCAATAAACGCAGGCAGGGAAGTCATCATAATGCCTCTGAAGCTGATTCGCTTCCAGATATTAGTTTCAGCCTTACTTGCAGCAATAGCTCCAGTATTACCTATTACAGGCATATACTTAAGTCCCCATTCTTTGGATAAAGCTGTAGTAAAAGCAACAGCTCTGGTTCTGTTGGTTGTTCCAGTAGTACCAGATGCAGATATTACTCTGCAGCCCAAAGCCTGAGTTCTGGCAACACCACTACCACCAGTTCCAGCCATTGGAATCTGCTTCTGGCTGGCAGCTGTAAAAGCTTTATTATTAGCACCTTCAGGATCGGCAGATACAAACATGATTCCGTCAACACTGCCCTCTTCGATCATCTTGGCTAAAGCCTCGTCACTTTCCTTGGCTTTTTCATTAACCTGGGCCAATGTACCTTCAAAAGTAGCAACATGCTTTCCATCCTTCAACTCAAAAAGTGTAGCTGCTGATTCAGGACCCACATTATCCAGTGAACCAGATGCCAGAACATACTGAAGTGCAACCAGCTCCATTCCGGCTGATTCAGCCTGCATGATTACTTCTTTCATCATGTTATCAATGTTGTTTCCTCCCTGAGTATAAAGATTTCCTCCGCTGGATCCAACAAATGCAATTTTTTTACTCATCTCTTTCCCCTCGCTCAATTTATTAGCTATGATACCACTTTTTCACTTTAACGTTGCAACGTGGTAATACGTCAACGAATTGAATTATAACATACATGTATACAAAAAATAAACAGTCAAACCCAAAATCATGGATCTGACTGTTATTCTTATACATAAAAGTATCATATTAATCTGAATGCTTTACCGAAAAGGTTACTTTACCCTTAGCATATCCAGCTGTTACCACATCCCCTGGCACAGCAGCCTTCTTAAGTAATTCTTCTGCCAAAGCATCTTCGATTACATTCTGGATTGCTCGCTTCATGGGGCGGGCACCCATTTTGTAATCAGCATAATTCTTAATAATATGTTCCTTAAGTCCACCTGTAACCTTAAGTGTAATACCCATCTGCTCTCTGCATCGCTTTGATAATGTATTAGTAAGCAGTGTTACAATTGATTTCATATCAGCTTCTGTCAGAGGGTGGAATACCATTATTTCATCAATACGATTAATAAATTCTGGTTTGAAGAGTTTTTTTACTTCTTCCATAACTCCGGACTTCATTGTCTGATAATCCTTCTCTGGCGATTTTTCAGCATCAAAGCCAAGTCTTTTTGGAGCTACTATCCTATTGGCACCAGCATTACTTGTCATAATTAATATGGTATTTTTGAAGCTTACCTTGCGTCCCTTTGAATCAGTAATATGACCATCATCTAGAACCTGAAGCAGTACATTGAATACATCAGGGTGAGCTTTTTCTATCTCATCAAACAATACTACTGAATAGGGATTTCTTCTGACCTTTTCTGCCAGCTGACCGCCCTCATCAAATCCAACATATCCCGGAGGTGACCCAATCATCTTAGCAACCGAATGAGACTCCATATACTCACTCATATCTACTCGAATCAAAGCATCTTCAGATCCAAACATAGCTTCTGCCAAAGCTTTGCTCAGCTCAGTCTTACCAACACCAGTAGGGCCCAGGAATAAAAATGATCCAATGGGTTTACTGGGATCCTGTAGTCCAACCCTGCCTCTTCTCATAGCTTTTGAAAGAGCTTCTACTGCTTCAGACTGGCCAATCACTCTCTTATGCAATATGCTTTCAAGCTTAAGAAGTCGCTCACTTTCTTTTTCATTAAGCTTAGTAACAGGAACCTTGGTCCACATGGATACTACATCAGCAATATCAGCAGAAGTTACCACAGGCACATTGTCAATTTCTTTTTGAGCATAGCTTGTCTTTAAGTTTTCCAGTCTCTTAAGTAACTTAGACTGTTCCTTTCTCTGCTCTCCAGCCTGCAAATATGCTTCAAATTTTAGGGATCTTTCAATCTTAACATCCAAATCCCTAATCTTTTCTTCCAGTTCAACAATAGACTTAGGTGTCTTTAATCCGGCAAGACGAACAGCACTGGATGCCTCATCAATCAAGTCAATTGCTTTATCAGGCAGAAAACGATCATTTATATATCTTGTTGAAAGTTTGATTGCAGCCTCGATGGCATCATCTAATATTTTTACAGCATGATGCTCCTCATATTTATGAGCAATACCCTTGATCATTCTCAACGCTTCTTCAGAAGTAGGTTCCTCTACCTGAACCGGCTGAAAGCGTCTCTCTAACGCCGCATCTTTTTCAATATACTTTCGATATTCAGCCATGGTAGTGGAACCAATTAACTGAAGTTCTCCTCTGGCCAGGGCGGGTTTTATTATATTGGCAGCATCTAGTGCACCCTCTGCTCCGCCAGCTCCAATAATTGTATGTATTTCGTCAATAAAGAGAATAACATTACCGGCAAGTGATACCTCATTCATCACTCTCTTGATACGTTCCTCAAATTCACCTCTGTACTTACTACCGGCAACCATCGCGGACAAATCCAGCACAAGCAGTCTGGCATCCTTAAGGGAATTAGGAACTTCATTCGCAACAATTCGCGCTGCTAATCCCTCAACAATAGCAGTCTTTCCTACACCAGGCTCACCAACAAGGCACGGATTATTCTTAGTCCTGCGGCTAAGTATCTGAATAATTCTCTGCATTTCAGAATCTCGGCCTACACAGGGATCCAGTTGGTTTTCTCTAGCAAGCATGGTCAGATCTCTGCTATAGTTATCCAGAGTCTTTGTTTCACCTTCGCCACTACCGCTATTGGATTTCATACCCAGATCAGCCCGTGCCAAAGCAGGATTCTCTCCCATAGCCTGTAATAACTTTCCATACAGCTTAGGTACAGATACCCCCAGAGTATGCAGGAGACGGCAGCCATCACAATCACCATTCTTAAGCATTGCCAGGAGTATATGCTCAGTGCCAATCTCTTTGCTGGCAAAGCGCCTTGCCAAATTGCCTGCTTCCTCCAGAGCAGCTTCTGCCTTGGGAGTCAGTCCATCCCTTTCTCTTACAGGAAGTCTGTTGCCTGGAGCAATAAGCTCATCCATCATACTTTGAATTTTGTCTGCTTTAACGCCAAAATCCTCTAATACCCTTGCAGCAATACCTGTTCCTTCCTGCAAGAGACCTAAGAGGATATGTTCTGTTCCAATATAATTATGTTTGAATTTAGACGCCAAAGCCCTGGCAATATCCAGGGCTTTCTGCGCGCGTATAGTATAATTCATACTTATTTATCCATGTTTAAAAAGTCAAACTCGAAATCATCATCTTCGTAGTCATCGTCATCATCATATTCATCATCTTCGTAATCATCCTCATCATCATAATCACGAGATGCTTTCTTTCTTCCGAACAGACCACGTTTTTTAGGAGCGGGCTCATAATCTTCTTCCTCTTCCTCCTCTTCCTCGTCATCATATTCGTCTTCATCATCGTATTCTTCATCATCATATTCATCATCTTCATCATCATTGTCATATGAATATGATTTTCTTGAAGAACCACCATTTCTTCCCTTAAGAATTACAACAACAAGGGCAACAATGAGTGCAATAATAATTACAACAAGAACGATAACAACTACCTTGCTTACGCCACCCTTGGCTTCTTCCTTAGGCTCAGTGTTGTCAGCATGTAAATCAGCAATTTTTTCAAACTGACTATCTGAAAGGCTATACAGATACCAGCTGTCTCCACCTTTGTTATCTGTTGTATAGAGTACATAGTAGTTGCCACTTGCCCATTCATTAAGAGTAGCTTCATCAATTGTCATGCCTGTAAGATCTACATCTCCAGGAAGAATTCTTGAAGAGATAACATTTGAAATCTCTGTAGATCCCATATCAACTGGAGCTGCTTCTTCAGGAGCCTCCTGTCCACCAACAACTACATCATTAGCATTTACGTAACCACTAGTACCATCTACTTCAATTTCGTACCAGGTATTTCCTTCATCATCAGTAACTTCGCTCTTGATATCAAAGCTGTCACCGCTTTCAGCAGTAGCTACTACAGATCCATCTGTACTTGCTGAATCACGTACGTTAGCATTTTCTCCGCCAATCTGAAG
>DCIJ01000007.1:23181-25487 GCA_002315945.1 Lachnospiraceae bacterium UBA1729
CCTTTGTAATTAACCTTATACCAGGTCTTGCCATCTGATCCATCTTCGGTACCACTGGACTCCATTTCAGAGCCACTTGGAACTGATGTCACAACATCAGTATCAGTACCAGCACCCTTTCTCATTCTAACTGTGTCATTGGTCTTAACAGTCTGTGCACTTACTGAAAGGACAGAACCAAGCATTGCCATTACACAGGCAAATACAGCTGCCATTTTTGTTATCTTTTTAAAACTTTTTTTCATCTTATCCTCCTTAAAGATAATAACCTGTCAAAATATCAGCAACAATTTAACTTCTGCTAAATCGTTTTGCACCATCCTGACTATCAGCTCTGCTGGTTGATACTCCTGACAGATTCTTATTTGCATTTTTCATAGATCTTTGCTGCGCTTCAATTCTTCGGTTGTTCTCTGTAATGCATTTCATACAAAAGCGTCCACTGCGCAACTGAGCTCCACATATTTCACATCTTAAGAACGCTGCTGATTCCTGCGATATCTCAATTCGCTCGTCCTTCAGCAGATTTCTAATACTCCTCTGGCTAACTCCCGTATTCATCTCTACTTCAGCAGCCGTAGCTCCTGCATGTTTTTCAATATAATTACGCACCTTGCCATAATCATCATAATCAGCATGCCCGCATTTTTCACAATGATATTCACCAACCCCGACAAATACCATTACACCTCCGCATTGACTGCATGCAAGAGGACGATTGTAGGGATCAATATTCAATGAGGCCACACGTCTTTCTAAAGTTTTTCTGGTAGCAAATCCTTCTTCAGGCTTCATCAATAGCTTTTCCTATATCATTCCTTTTATACATATCAGTGAACTCAACCCATTTGCAGGCTTCATATGCCTTTGCTCTGGCATTCTTCAGGTCATCTCCCAAAGCAGTAATACCAAGCACTCGTCCACCACTCGTTACAATATCGCCATCCTTTTGTGCGGTTCCAGCATGAAAGCAGAAGTAATCATTTTTGCCTTCGAAGCTGTCTAAGCCGCTAATTTTATATCCTTTTCGATAGCTGACAGGATATCCTCCTGATGCCAACACAACGCAAACTGCAGCATTGTCAGAAAACTTCAGGTCTACGGTATCAAGGCGTCCATCAATACATGCCTGCATAACCTCAACCAGATCATTTTCCATTCTGGGGAGAACAACCTGAGCCTCAGGATCTCCAAATCTTGCATTATACTCAAGCACCCTGGGGCCGTTCTTTGTAAGCATCAATCCAAAGAAGATAATACCCTTAAAAGGTCTTCCTTCCTTTGCCATAGCATCTACAGTAGCCTGATAGATATATTTCTTACAAAATTCATCAACTTCTTCTGTATAGAAGGGACTGGGTGAAAAGGTTCCCATTCCTCCTGTATTAAGACCTGTATCTCCGTCTCCGGCTCTCTTATGATCCTGAGCAGAGGTCATTGTCTTGATTGTCTTGCCATCAACAAAAGATAAAACAGATACTTCACGACCAACCATGAATTCCTCCACAACCAGTCTGTTGCCAGCATCTCCAAATGCTTTATCTTCCATAATTGTTTTTACGCCTTCTATTGCCTCCTCAAGAGTCTGACAAATCAGAACTCCCTTTCCTAAGGCAAGACCATCAGCCTTAAGGACTGTTGGCATAGGCGCTGTCTTCAGATATTCTACAGCTGCCGAAGGATCATCAAAGGTCTCATAGCTGGCTGTTGGAATATTATACTTTTTCATCAGATCCTTTGAAAATGCCTTACTGCCCTCCAGAATTGCAGCATTCTTTCTAGGGCCAAACACCCTGAGTCCTGCCTCTTCCAGAATATCAGTAAGTCCACCTACCAGTGGATCATCCATTCCAATAATAACAAGGTCTACCTCTTTGCTGACAGCAAAATCACGAATTTTTTCAAATTCCATTGCTTTAATATCAACACATTCAGCCAAAGCTGCAATTCCTGCATTACCTGGTGCACAGTAGATTTTCTCAACATCCTTGTTAAGTACCACTCTTGAAGCAATAGCATGCTCTCTGCCACCACTTCCAACGATTAATACTTTCATAACATCTCCTATTGTAAGACATAACAAGTCCTGTCACAACTTACGAAAAACTATAACCGTTTGCTATCATGTCAACAGCCTGAGGTAAAATCTCCCATTCAGCCTGTTCCATAACTCTTCTCTGGAGAATTTTTGCATCATCTCCTGACTCTACATACACTGCTTTCTGCAGTATTATGGGACCAGTATCAGTTCCTTCATCTACAAAATGAACAGTAGCACCGGTCACTTTACATCCCCTTGATAAAAC
>DCIJ01000040.1 GCA_002315945.1 Lachnospiraceae bacterium UBA1729
TATCAGTATTTGCAGAGCAGTGCATAGAAGCGATGCCCTTAAGTGGAAGATAGTAGTTCATCAAAGAGAACATACCCTTCTTCATCTCTCCGCCGTACCATGTATTAATGATAACCTGCTCACGTGAAGTTACGTTGAAAGCAACACATGTCTCTGAGTTAAGACCAAGTGCCTTGTAATCTGCTACTTTTGCAAGTGAAGCATTGTAGATTGTGAAGTTAGGCTCGAAGTTCTCAAGTTCTTCAGCAGTAGGCTTAATGAACATGTTCTCTACGAAATGTGCCTGCCAAGCTACTTCTACGATGAAACGTACAGCCATTCTTGTGTCCTTGTTAGCGCCACAGAAAGCATCTACAACATAAAGGTTCTTATCGCAAAGCTCTTTGATTGCGATTTCCTTAACCTTAGCCCATACATCCTCACTCATCTCGTGATTATCATTGGGATAATCAGGTGTATTCCACCATACTGTATCCTTTGAATTAGCATCCATAACGATGTATTTATCTTTAGGAGAACGTCCTGTATAAATACCTGTCATAACGTTTACTGTATCAAGCTCTGTGTTAACACCTTTCTCATAACCTGTGAGTGAAGGATCTGTCTCAGCTGTGAATAACTCTTCATATGAAGGGTTGTGAGCAATTACAGTAGCACCAGTAATACCATACTTAGTTAAATCAACATTTGCCATTTTTAATCTTCCTTTCTTGAAAGTATTTATTTAATAAGGCGTATTCTCGCCAAATTACCGAATAAAATTATAGCATTGAAAAAAACCTTGGTCAACCTACATTTTATCTACTGAAGGTATTTTTTCTGTGCTTTGGAAACAAACACCCCATACAGAATGATTGCCACAAAAAAGACAGCCACGATTCCCAGGAAAATGTTGGATAATCCACCATAGAAATCATTAACAAGTCCAATGCATCCACAGATAAAGGTTAACACACCAACCAACACGGTTCTGGGAAACATATAGGCAATAAATCCGGCTTTGTCAGCATCCGGCTTGATTGTAATATTTTTACTAACCATCACGCCTGTCTTAATTTCGCCTGTCTTTTTCATTTCGTAAGCTGAATAAGCAAGATATGCACCACATAGTGCAAGGAACAAATCCAGTAAAATATCAACGCTCATAGCTTACACTCCCAAAAAATCACAGACAGCTTTTTTCATTTCTGTCTTATCACAAATAGTGTTATGTCTTACAGGAGCTGTTCTGATTTCTTCGATGGCATTGGGAACTTCTACATTTCCAAGCTTTGAAAGCTCATCAACCAGGGCAAAATCTTCCATATTCTCATACTTTGAATCAATAGCCTTCATTACACTTCTTGTAAATTTGAAGGGACTTGCTGTGGATGCGATAACTGTCTTGGTGTTATCTCCAGTATTCTTCTTATATGAGTCATATACTGCCGCTGCAACACCGGTATGTGTATCAATTATATATCCATTATCTTCGAATATTGACTTAATGATTCCAAAAGTATCCTCTTCGGAAGCATATCCACCAACAAAGTCTGAAAGTGCAGCTTTCATATCTGCATCAATAGTGTATTTTCCTTCTGTTTTAAGTGATTCCATAAAGGATGCATTCTTTTTTGCATCGCCACCACATAATCTGTAGATCAATCTTTCAAGATTAGATGAAATCAGAATATCCATTGAGGGTGAGCTTGTAAGAATGAATTCACGATTTCTATCATAGCAGCCATCTGCAAAGAAATCGAAAAGCACCTTGTTCTCATTAGATGCGCAGATAAGCTTTGCAATAGGCAGACCCATATTTTTTGCATAAAATGCAGCAAGAATATTTCCAAAATTACCTGTAGGAACTACAACATTAATCAGCTCACCATCTGTGATGCATTCTTCCTTAAGAAGTCTTGTATATGCATATACATAATACACAATCTGGGGAACAAGACGTCCAATGTTAATAGAATTGGCTGATGAGAACTGGTAACCTGCCTTATCAAGCTTTGCTGCCATCTCTTTGTCAGCAAAAATGTTCTTAACACCAGTCTGAGCATCGTCAAAGTTTCCATGGATTCCTACTACATGGGTATTTTCACCCTTCTGGGTAACCATCTGTTTTTCCTGAATGGCACTTACACCATTTTTAGGATAAAATACACATATTTTTGTACCAGGAACATCTGCAAATCCAGCCAATGCTGCCTTTCCTGTATCTCCGCTGGTAGCGGTTAATATAACAATATCATTCTTAATATTGTTCTTCTTGGCAGATGTTGTCATAAGATGAGGAAGAATAGACAGTGCCATATCCTTAAATGCTATGGTAGCTCCATGGAAAAGTTCCAGGAAATATGCCCCACTTGCCTGAACTAAAGGTGCTATCTCTTCTGTATCAAACTTTGCATCGTATGCATTATCAATGCAGTTCTTTAATTCGGCTTCAGTAAAGTCTGTAAGATACAGCTTCATTACCTCGTAAGCCACCTGCTTGTAATCCATTTCTGCCATCTCTTTAAGTGAACACTCAAATGCCGGGATTTCAGAAGGTACGAAGAGTCCTCCATCGTCAGCCAGGCCCTTCAGTATTGCCTGAGAAGCTGAAATTGGTTCAGAAGCAGATCTTGTTGATGAATAGGTAATATTTTTCATAATCTTCCTCCAGGAATGCCTTTTTTAGTATAATGACTCCAATTTGAAACCATTAGTAGTAATATTAGCATAAAAAATAGTATAATTACAACAAAGATTCATGAAAAGGACCTTATTATGCCCGGTGTGTATATTACAACTAAAAAGGATGGCTCTGCTTCCTATCGCAGCTCCATTACTTATAAAAGCAAACATATAAGCCTCGCTTCATTTTCTGTTGAAGCCGAGGCTGAAAGATGTTACCACGAAGCCAGCCTTCTCATCGAAGACAATCCGCCTTCCTTTGATCAGCTGGTGGGAATATACGAAAAAAACGTTTTTAAATCCCTCCCCTTTTCAAAAGCGGTATCTATCTGTAACTTTAGAGATAATGGAATATATTTTTCAAATCCAATATACCTTAGGAAAAAATTCTTTGATTACTATCTGGGAATTCATGAAATACTGAAGTTTGATATTGATGATCTGTTCTATTATTCGTCCCATCGAATCCAAAAAAGAGGCGGTCACCTGTTTGTTGAAGACTATGGAATGCAGTTAACGCTGGGGAGTCGTTATGGAATAAGGCCCTATTCTGTTGAAGGGCGTGACTATGTCCATATCAATGGAGACAGTCGCGACTACCGTTATAATAATATAGAAGTATATAATCAGTATGCCGGTGTGCGGCTTGAACCAGACAGATCGGGTCCCAACAAGTACAAAGCATATATTCATGTGTCCGGTTACTATACAATCGGATATTACTCTACTGTTGTGGAAGCTGCCATAGCCTATAACAAGGCTGCAAAGATCCTAAATTCCCGTGGTCTGGAAAAAAAATATACCCTCAATTATATTGAGGGTATGAAGTCTGGTACTTATAAAGTTTTATTTGATACAATTAAAGTAAGTCAGACAATTTACAGCTTTGTACCTAATATGGTGCCACCTCCGGCCACATAGTCACCCAGATAGAATACTACTGCCTGGCCGGGAGTAACTGCTCTTACAGGCTTTTCAAATTCTACCCGAAGCAGGTCATTTCCCACATTATATAATTTTGCTTTTTCTCCTGCATGGGAATATCTGATTTTGGCCAGTACCTCCATGCCATCTTCGAAATGTTCTACCGCCATCATGTTTAGCTTATTACAGTACAACACTGGAGAAAAAATATCATCATTTTCTCCCAGCACAACCTCATTTGTCTCAGGTCTTATTTCTGATACAAATATTGGGTGTCCCATGGCTATTCCCAATCCTTTTCTCTGACCGATTGTATAGTGTGTAATACCCTTGTGTCTGCCTAGAATATTTCCAAATTTATCTACAAAATTGCCCTGTCCCGGAATTTTCCCCGGCATCTCACTATCAAGAAATGCGCCATAATCTCCATCCGGAATAAAACATATATCCTGACTGTCTTTTTTACCAGCCACAGGCAATTCATAATCTCTGGCTATCTGCCTTATTTCATCCTTTGTATAATCGCCCACCGGCATAAGTGTTCTGGACAGCTGCTCCTGTGTAAGATTATACAGCGCATAGGTCTGATCTTTTTTTGCTGTAATTGAATTCTTGATGCTGTATCTATTATTATCCAGCTTTTCAATCCTTGCATAATGACCAGTTGCTATATAGTCAGCCCCAATTGAAATGCTCTTATCCAACAATGCTTCCCACTTCACATATCTGTTACAGGCAATACACGGATTAGGTGTTCTGGCATTCAGATATTCACTACAAAAATAGTCTACAACCTGCTTCTGAAAAATATCCCTGAAATTCATTACATAGTAGGGAATACCCAGCTTACTGGCAACTCGTCTTGCATCATCCACTGCGCTGAGGCCGCAACAGCCACCCTCTTCGGAAATCATTTCAACAGGTTTTTCTCTCCAGATTTCCATGGTGACCCCTATGCAGTCATATCCCTGATTTTTTAAAAGGCATGCGCAGACGGAGGAATCCACTCCGCCTGACATGCCTATTACAACTTTCTTTTGCATTCTAGTATTCTTCTTCTCCTGCTTCCTCGTGCTCGGAAATATCACTTACAGGTTTTTCAAGGCCTTCAATTACAATGCCGTTCTTCTGTGCATAATCCCATAATGCTGCATGAATAGCCTCTTCAGCTAACAGGGAACAGTGAACCTTAACGGGAGGCAGTCCATCAAGAGCCTCCATAACAGCTTTATTGGTTACTTCCAGGGCTTCCTGAATGGTTTTACCCTTTACAAGCTCTGTAGCCATTGAGCTTGTTGCCACTGCAGCACCACAGCCAAAGGTTTTGAATTTACACTCTTTAATTACACCATTATCGTCAATATCAAGATACATTCTCATAATATCGCCGCATTTTGCATTGCCAACTGTTCCAACACCGCTGGCATTCTCTATCTCTCCCACATTCCTGGGATTCTGAAAATGATCCATTACTTTTTCTGAATACATAACTTTGCTCCTTAATTTTTCTTAATAAAATCCTCATACAGAGGAGACATATTTCTTAAATTCTCAATTATTCTTTTCAGCTCATCAACTACAAAATCCATTTCCTCAATTGTATTTTCTTCGCTGACAGTAAGCCTCAAGGAACCATGGGCAATTTCATGAGGAAGACCTATAGCAAGCAGTACGTGGCTGGGATCCAGAGATCCTGAGGTACATGCTGAACCACTGGAAGCGCAGATGCCTTTCATGTCAAGCATAATAAGCATTGACTCTCCCTCAATAAAACGGAATGAGAAATTGACGTTGTTAGGAAGTCTCTTTTTTGCATCACCATTAAGTCTGCAGTGAGGAATTTCCTCAGAAATCCTTTTTATCAGATGATCTCTTAACTCTATTTCTTTTTTAGTCTTTTCTTCCATTATGGAAAAAGCGCGTTTAACGGCTGCCTGTAAGCCTACTATTCCAGTAACATTTTCTGTTCCGGCACGTCTGCCTCTCTCCTGCTGTCCTCCATGGACAAAGCTTCTAAGCTTTAGTCCCTTTCTAATATATAAGAATCCGATTCCTTTTGGACCATTCAGCTTATGTCCGCTGGATGATAACATGTCAATATGATACTCATCAATATTAATTGGCAGCTGGCCATATGCCTGAACCGCATCAGTATGAAAAATAATACCTTTTTCCTTAGCTATTTCACCAATCTCTTTAATTGGCTGGATGGTGCCAATCTCATTATTAGCAAACATAATACTTATTAAAATTGTATCTGGTCGTATTGCGGCTTTGAGCTCATCAAGCTTAACAATTCCATACTCATCAACACCTACATAGGTAACTTCAAAACCTCTCTTAACCAGATAATCGCAGGTATGTGAAATGGCATGATGCTCAATAGCAGATGTAATAATATGCTTGCCTTTGGCTTCGTAAGCCTCAGCACAGGCTTTTAACGCCCAGTTATCAGCCTCACTTCCACCTGCAGTAAAATATATCTCATTGGAATTTGCTCCAAGGGAATCAGCTATTGTCTGTCTTGCCTCGTCAACAGCGCTCTTACTTTTCTGGCCCAATCCATATATACTGCTGGGATTACCATAGCTTTCTGTAAAATATGGAAGCATGGCATCAACTACCTCTTTTGCTGTCTTGGTGGTAGCCGCATTATCTAAATAGATGTACTTATTACTCATGAAAAATCTCCTCATCTATAATTCCTAGTAAATTACTATACTTTATTAGGACAATATACATCCCGCTACCGTATATGTCAACCAGAACTAATTTTTCAAATTATTAAATATGCCTAAACTAATTTTCAAAATGATACATAAGCCATGCCATCATGGTAAATCCCGCGGTTTCAGTTCTAAGGATTCTTTTTCCAAGGGTTACAGGCCTAATTCCAGCCCCTATAGCCTCCTGTATTTCGCTCTCCTCAAAGCCCCCCTCTGGACCAATAAAAATGGCAATACTATCATTGGGCTTAATTGCTTCTATTATTTTTTTAGTGCCTTCCATACCAGAAGACCCTTCAAGACTGTCAGCCATTTCATAGGGAACCATACTGACATCCATATTGCACGCCAGCTTAATTGCTTCCTTATAAGAAACAGGCATGGACACCTCAGGTACTATGGCTCTCTTGCTCTGCTTGGCGGCTGCTTCAGAAATAGCCTGCCATCTGGCCACCTTGGATTTGGCTTTTTTGTCATCAAGTTTGACAACACACCGTTTCATGGAGACCGGAACAATCCTATGCACTCCCAGTTCAACCATCTTCTGAATAATAAGCTCCATCTTGTCCCCTTTGGGCAGTCCCTGGAACAAAGTCACCTGACCTGACAGTTCATTACTTACCTCCGAAATATAGCAAACCTTACAATTTACACAGTCTTCACCATAGGAATCTATTTCGCATCTGTAGTCTCTGCCATCAAACCTATTGCTAATACTGATTTCTTCTCCGGCCTTTAATCTGATTACATCCTTAATATGATGTGCATCATCACCGTATATCACTATCTGCTTTCCATTTATCTGGGATTCATCCACAAAAAAATGATACATACCTATCTATCCTCATATACTGATATTGTAATACCACTCTGGCTCTGTTTTACGCATAGTCTGTTTCCATACTTTGACGAAAGGCAGGCAGCCCTCTCACATACATTTCCCACTCCAACAGTATTCATTACAAATTCGGAGTCAGAAAAATCTCCCTGTACCCGGTTCAATTCTTCACTGGTAAAGCAGATCAGATTTGCTCCAAGATTTCTGGCGCAGGCAACAATCCCTGCTTCATCCTGCTTAATATCTATTGTAGCCACATTGGATACACTTCTAATATCTTCACCCAGTTCATCAAATACCTTATTAACAAACTCCAGAATAGCAAGAAAGGCTGTTCCTTTTCTGCATCCAATACCCACATGCAGCTTTTTATCGACACTATATTTTGAAACATCCAATCTGCCTGTATCAACCATTGTCATATCACAAGTTTTGGCAAAATCTTCCCAAAAAATATCCTGTACCCCTTCAATGCTATGATACAGGGGCACAAAAAACTTACCTGAGACATCACATACTACTATTTCAGGATCTGAGATATCGCCTCTAATTAGTTTTGAAACAGTGCCAACAGCTGTTGCAACAGGAGCAATAAAGACAATATAGTCAGAGACTCCATAATATCTGCTTAATTCCTTTTGCATACTGATTTTTGCTGCACGGATTAATTTGACAATTATTTTTTCTGATTTTTGATCCAGATATTCCAGTATCCTGTTAAGAACTGCGTCACTTTGTTCACAGGAATAAATTGTAACATGCTTTACTACCATAGGTCCCCCAATAAAAAATACTAAGTCAACTGCCTCCCATATATTCAGGCTATGCTTCTTGTAGCCTCTTTAAGCCACATAAGCTCTTCCCCCTCAAACTCTGGTGATATCTTCTCAAATACCAGCCTGTGATACTCATCAAGATATTCTTTGTCTTTTTGACTCATCATATCAATATCCAGACAATTAATATCTATAGGAACATAGGTCAGTGGTTTGAATTCCATAAACTGACCATTCTCATTCCTTCCTGCCTTCACAACCTCAAGAATATTTTCAATTCGTATTCCATACTTATCCTTAACATAACTGCCAGGTTCGTCAGAAACTATCATTCCTGCCTCAAGGACAGCTGGCGGAAGAAGTCCCACATGTCTAGGAGCTATTCGCTGAGGTCCTTCATGCACATTTAGCATGTACCCAATTCCATGTCCTGTCCCACATTTGTAATCCTTCTCCTGCTCCCAAAACAGCTGCCTTGCAATAATATCAAGACTCAGTCCCGAGCTTCCATACAGGAACTTAACATTCTGCAGTCTGAGCATGGACATAACTGTCAGAGTAAAATCTCTACGTTCTTCGTCTGTAACCGGTCCCATGGCAACAGTTCTGGTTACATCTGTTGTACCTCCCACATACTGTCCGCCAGAGTCTACCAGATACATCCCCTTTTTCTCAATAGGACTATTATTCTGACTGGTTGCCTCATAATGCATCATAGCTGCATTGGCACCATATGCACTTATTGTATCAAATGACAAATCCATGCAGCCTGGTGTATCAAGTCTCATTTTATCAAGTACCTGACCAAGGCTGTATTCATTCATCCCATAAACCTTCTCATCAGTGCCAAGCATATATAAGAACCTGGTCAGTATCACACTGTCTTTTATATATACCCGTCTGATGTTCTCAAGTTCCCTGCTATTTTTAATTGCTTTGTACCTGGTTGTTGGATTCTGTGCTGAAAAAACATTTCCATACCAGTCAAATAATTTGTGGGTGGAAAAGTTCACAGCCATCTCATCATACATAATACAGCCGCAGTTATTTCCCGGAGTCTTAAGCAGATGGTCCAGGTATTCCTTTGTCTTAAAGTAATCAAATATCTCAACTCCCTGAGACTTTAATCCTTTGATTAATTCTTCATGTATTGCTTTGGACTGAACAAAAAGTATTGCCTTCTCCTTTGTAACAAAAGCATTTGCCATACATACAGGGTTATTCTTGACATCATTACCTCTGATATTAAATAGCCAGGCAATATCATCAAGCTTGCTTAAAAAGAAACTATCACAGCCGGCTTTCGTCATATCAGCCCTAAGCCTTCTTAATTTATCTTCACAGCTCTCTCCTGTTAGTTTATCTGACAGAATATGAATCTGATTAGCTAAAATAGCCGGTCTGTCTTTCCATATTTTTCCAACAAGATCCAGCCCATATTTTATTACTTTATAATCCGGACATAATTTCTTCTCTAATTTAATTCCTATGTGTGCATCCACACAGTTCCCATCAAATCCCAGAGTATCCCCTTCCTTCATCTTATCAGCCAGATAATCTGAAACTGACGGCACTCCATTTAGTCCTTCCTTAAACAAAACAATTTCACTGCCTGACAGCTCCTTTTCAGCCTGAACATGATATCTACCATCTGTCCACAGTGCTGCTTCATTTGCAGATACAACCATGGTACCTGCACTGCCAGTAAACCCAGACATGTATTCCCTTGTTTTAAAATAATCACAAATGTATTCAGAGCTGTGATAATCACCTGTTGTAATCAGATAGTAATCAATCCCGCTCTTTCTCATTTCAGCTCTTAATTGTTTTATTCTGGTATTAATCAAAATATTGCCTTCTTCCCTAGTTTAGTATAGAAAAAGGTCAGGCCAAAGGCCTGACCTGAATAATTTAAAATATAAATTAATGGTTTGTAAGTATAACCTTTTTAGGGCACTTTTCTGCACAGATTCCACAATCAACACATTTCTCATAGTCAATATGTGCAAGTGCTCCATTCATTGTAATTGCTTCCTGAGGGCAGTTCTTAGCACACAGGGTACATCCGATACAACCTGTCTTACATGCCTTCATAACAATTGGACCCTTTTCTGGTGAATGGCAGGCTACCAGATGCTTCTGACTGTAAGGAACCAGTTCAATAAGACCCTTTGGACATGCAACAATACATTTACCACAGGCCTTACACTTCTCCTTATCTACCAGTGCAATTCCGTCAACGATGTGAATTGCATCGAAGGGACATGCTTTTACACAGTTTCCCATTCCAAGGCAACCATGATTACATGATTTAGGACCGCCATTTGGAACAAAGCCAAGCATTGCACAGTCCTTGACACCAACATAATCATAATCAACTGTAGTCTTGTCACAGGTTCCTGAACACATAACATATGCAACCTGTTTTTCTCCAGCAGTAGCTTCAACTCCCATAATACCACTAATAATATTAGCAACCGCTTCTCCGCCTACAGGGCATCCATTAACAGGAGCTTCACCCTTGGCAATGGCAGCTGCCAGTCCTGAACAGCCTGGGAATCCACATCCACCACAGTTATTACCAGGCAATGCCTCTAACACTGCCTGTTCTCTCTCGTCAACCTCTACCGCCAGCTTCAAAGAAGCAAAGCCCAATAGAAGACCAATTAATAATCCGACGCCACCAACAATAATGATGGCAATAATAATTCCTGTCATATTCATAGCTGCTCACCTCTATAACAAACCTGAAAAACCACAGAATGCAATTGCCATAAGTCCTGCTGTAATGAGAACAATAGGCATTCCCTTAAAGGGCTTTGGCACATCATTGTACTCGATTTTCTCTCTAATTCCGGCAAGAATAATGATAGAAATTGAGAAGCCAACAGCTGTTGCAAAACCGTTTACGATTCCAGTTAAGATTCCATAATTTTTCTGTACATTAGTAAGCGCTACACCAAGAACTGCACAGTTGGTTGTAATCAGAGGAAGATATACTCCCAATGCTTCATACAGACCAACCATGAATTTTTTAAGTACCATTTCAACAAACTGTACCAGTGCTGCAATAACAAGGATGAACACTATAGTCTGCAGATATGTAACATCCAGTGGCAACAGAATAAAATTATAAATTACTCCTGCAATTGCACTGGCCAATGTAATAACAAATATAATAGCTGCACCCATTCCAGCTGCAGTTTCAACCTTCTTAGACACACCCAGGAAAGGACACAATCCAAGGAACTGACTAAGCACAACGTTGCTTACAAGGCTGGAACTAATAAGTATAATAAGTAATTCTTTTGCACTATTCATTAGCCTTGTCCTCCTTTGCTACAGCTTTTTCAGGTTTACCACTGGGACATCCACTTGCGCAGCTAGCACAGTCATGACCACAGCCAGACTGAACCTTGCTCATATCCTTGCCCTTTTCTTCGCCCTTAATCTTGGCATAATTCTGAACTGCTGTCAGTGCTGCCAAAACAAAGAATGCGCCTGGAGCCATAATAAAAATATTTACAGGCACATAGGAAGCAGGCATGAAATGGAAGCCAAATACCTCTCCAGCACCAATAATCTCTCTCACCGCTCCAATGCAGGTAAGTGCGAAGGAAAATCCAAGTCCCATACCAATTCCATCAAAAAGTGAAGGAATTACAGGATTCTTGGAAGCATACGCTTCGGCTCTTCCTAAAATAATACAGTTAACAACAATAAGAGGAATATAGATTCCAAGTGCAGCATACAATGTAGGAATGTATGCCTGCAAAATCATCTGAACAAGTGTTACAAATGAAGCAATAATTACTATGAATGCCGGAATTCTCACTCTGTCAGGAATGATATTTCTAAGGAGCGAAATAATAGCATTACTTAATGCCAGTACCACCATTGTGGTAAGCCCCATTCCCAGGCCGTTCATAGCTGAAGTTGTTACCGCCAGAGTCGGACACATACCTAACATCAGTACAAAAGTGGGGTTTTCCTTAATCAGACCGTTGTACAGTCTTTCACCAATTTTATTCATTAGTTGGCACCCCCTTCCAATATTCCTGAATGAAACAGGGACATTCCTAAATTGACAGCATTAGTAACTGCATTAGTGGTAATTGTAGCTCCACTAATTGCATCAATTTCATTTTCTGCAGTGGCACCAGTCTTTGAGTATACAAAGCTTTCAGCCTTCTTGCCAGCAAACTGGGGAACCAAAACATCACCAGCCTTCATACCAAGGCCAGCAGTCTCAGAGATTGATAATAGTGACAATCCGTTCAGAGTACCATCATTTCTGATACCCATTGAAAATTTAATGTCACCACCATAACCTTCATGGCTGGTAACAGTAATTACATATCCTAAAAGATTGCCATCAGAATCAATCGCTTTTGACACAGAATTTACATCTGCGCCATCAACATGCATTTCCTCTGCAGTTTCACTAACTTCACAAGCCTCAAAGCCCGCAGCATCATTGAAGACCTCTACCATGGCCTTTTCGCTGGCAGCCTGCTCCATGGCTGCAATAGGTTCCTTTGTCAGCTCATACACGCCACCAAGGATGGCACCCGAAATAAGGGTAATAATAAACAGCACAGCTGCATCTTTTAACATCTTAGCCAATTTTATTACCTCCCTTCCTATTGTAACCAAATGCAATAGGTCTGGTCACTTTTTCAATAAGAGGCACCAGGAGATTTCCGATTATGATTGCATAGCTGACACCCTCAGCACCTGGTCCAAAGATTCTGAATATTCCAGTCATGATGCCTAAGAAAATTCCAAATACATA
>DCIJ01000046.1 GCA_002315945.1 Lachnospiraceae bacterium UBA1729
GAACCGTCCCCAAAGGAGAGAAAATGGAAATTACATACGAAGCAGTGTGCTCATGGGAAGAAAATTCCTATATATGGGTTGATATTAGAGATGAGGGCTCCATCGCTTATGGTGGGATTCCCCAGGCAAAATGGATTGCTGCACCAGATATAGAAGCTAAGAAAAGTGAATTACCGCGAGATAAAAAGATAGTCATCTACTGCATGCGTGGTGTAGTCAGTCTTGAGGTAGCTGAAAGCCTGAGAGAGGAAGGGTATGATGCATATTCCCTTCAGGGTGGATACTACAAGTACCTTGCAGCCAAGATGATGGAAGATGCTAAACATGACAAAGAAAAATTAGAGCGGATTGAAGTAAGTATTAGAAAGAAATTCCATAAGGTACTGTTTTCAAGATTTGCCAAGGCCATTAATGAATATGATCTTGTGCAGGAAAATGACCATATTGCAATATGTATTTCAGGCGGCAAGGATTCCATGCTGATGGCAAAGCTGTTTCAGGAGCTTAAGAGACATAATAAGTTTCCTTTTGAACTGACATTCATGGTTATGGATCCGGGATACAGCCCTGAAAACAGGAGGCTGATTGAACAGAATGCCAGATTAATGGACATTCCTGTTACCATTTTTGAATCTGATATATTTGATACGGTGGATACCGTTGAAAAGTCTCCCTGTTATCTGTGTGCAAGAATGCGAAGAGGACACTTGTATAAAAAAGCCAAGGAGCTTGGCTGTAATAAGATTGCACTTGGACATCATTATGATGATGTCATTGAAACCATCCTGATGGGAATGCTCTATGGCGCACAGGTGCAGACCATGATGCCCAAGCTTCACAGTACTAATTTTGAGGGGATGGAGTTAATCAGACCCATGTATCTTATTCGTGAAGATGATATTAAACACTGGAGAGACTACAATGAACTCTACTTTTTGCAGTGTGCATGTCATTTTACGGATACCTGTTCAAGCTGTCGTGATGATGGAACCAGCAATTCCAAGAGACTGGAAATCAAGAAGCTTATCGCTCAGCTTAAGCAGGTGAATCCATTTGTAGAAGCTAATATATTTAAGAGTGTAGAAAATGTAAATCTCAGCACAGTAATAGCTTACAAGGAGAATGGTATCAGACATCATTTTCTGGAAAAGTATGATTGAGGTATCAGACAGATACGTTACGAGGAAAGAATTAAATGGAACGCATTGTTTTAGATGATAAAACACAGGACTTACTTCATAGAGCTATAGAAAAGCAGTATTCTTCCATATTCATAATTGATGTGGAAAAGGATTCCATCCAGGGGGTAATTGCGCCTGATGATGTTATAAATTTTGCAGCCCAGTATAAGACTGCATCAGAGACACTGATGGCCTTTACGATAGGATTTGTCTCGGCTACCTATTTGGAGGAGGCCATTCATTTTTCAACCTGGGACAATATTATTTTTGCCCTCAACACAAGGGGAATAGTCTCTTTTGAGTGCAACTCCAAATTTGGGACCTGGTGTCGTATATCCTATATTTCAATGGAGCGGGATCAGTATGGTAATCTGAAAAAATTTGTCCTGACCATCCAGATTCTGGACGAAGAAAAAAAGGAGGAGCTAGTTCGTCTGGATGAATTGGGAAAGGCAAAAATTGAGAGTGAAATAGAAAACAATAAGCTCCTTAACATGAACAGAGATATTTCACTGGTTAATTCAGTATTATCAAGGGATTATGCCAACATATATCTGGTAGATCCTTCAGTGGATACGGTGAAGGTAATCAAACAGGATTATTACAGGACTGAGGATGTAAGCGAAGGGGAGTATCTGACTGTTCCCTACAATATTGCTTTTAGAAAATATATAGATGACTGTGTGCACCCAGATGACAAGAAAGACCTATATCAGGCAGGATGTCGTGAGAACGTAATCAATCTGCTGAAGGCAACTGACATATTTACATATAATTACCGTTCGGTGCACAAAGGATTGCATAATTTTCAGTTTACATTTAGAAAGATTGAAGATGGAAGGATAGTACTGGGCTTTAGAAATACTGACAGTATTATCGAAGGGAAAAACAGGCAGAGAGAACAGCTGGAGGCAGCAATTTCACTGGCCGAGCATGATTCCATGACAGGTGCATTTAATCGTAATATGCTGAACAGAATGGAGAGTGCAGCTTCCAAATCAGAAAAATTATGTCTCATGATGATAGATGTGGACAATTTCAAACAGATTAATGACAAGTATGGACATGAAGCTGGTGACAGGATAATCACAAGGCTGGCCTCACTTCTCATGACTCAGTCCAGAGAAACAGACACGGTTGTAAGATATGGTGGGGATGAATTCCTGATAATTATGAAGGACACAGCCGGCATAAGTGAAAGTGTTATTGCAGGCAAGTTTAATGCCATAAAAGAAGCCATATCCAAACCGGCTGAGGACACAATTTCGGTTTCTGTAAGTGCGGGCATTGCTTTTTCCAATGTGGGCTATTGTAAGGAACTGTTTAACAAAGCAGATGCAGCCCTTTACAATGCCAAGGCAGCAGGGAAAAAGACCTTTTCAATTGATTTCGATACAGTCATGGAAAGAGGAAACGTAGAAAATAGTGTTCCTGAGAGATGTGCAAAATGTCTGTATGACAGGCAGAAAAACAAGGTTAATGACCCAGAATATATAAGACGTGTTAAGGAAATAATTGATACCCGTGCCCCAGGAGATACATCTCCATATCTGGTGTACAGGTTTGAAAATCTTCACAGGGAGATGTTTGGCAGTACCAGGGATTATAGTGAGATTAAGAAAAAATATAATGATCTGGTTTTGTCAATGGAGGAAGGAATACGAAATAAAATCAAGGCCTCAGATAATCCCTTAAGGCAGGCCTTAAAGTATGCAAGAGTAGGAAACTATATTGATTTTGGTGCTATGGATGAGGTAAGTGAGGAGCAGTTTATAAAACTGTTGGATGACGCATCCTTCAGCGAAGAGGATGAGCGAACCTTTGACTCTTTTGTGAGCCAGCTAAAGCTTGCAGATAATTTTTTACTTATTACAGACAACTGTGGAGAGATAGTACTGGACAAACTGTTTTTAGAACAGCTTAAGGTCAGGTTCCCAAGGCTCAACCTTCAGGTTCTGGTGAGGGGAGGAGAAGTACTCAATGATGCTACCTGTGAAGATGCAGAATATGTTGGAATAGACAGGTTTGCTACTGTCACAGGTAATGGCATGCCAATAGCCGGAACAGTATATGATATGCTGACAAAAGAAGCCAAGGAATGCATAGATGAGGCACAGGTTATTCTTGCAAAGGGGCAGGGGAATTATGAGTCCATGAATGGACAGGGAATCCATGTCTTCTATTCATTTTTGTGCAAATGTGACATGTTCATGGACAAGTTCCAGGTGCCTCAGTTTACCGGTATGTTTATTGAAGAGTAATGACTATGGCAGATATTATACTTGAGGTTTGTGTTGATTCAGTAGAGTCAGCTATTGCTGCCCAGGCGGGAGGAGCTGACAGAATAGAATTATGTGGCAGCCTGATTACAGGTGGGCTTACACCCAGTCCGGCTTTGTTTCGGGCAGTGAAGCAGGCTGTGGATATACCTGTGCGGGTAATGATTAGGCCACGCTTTGGAGATTTTTGCTATTCTTCCCATGAGTATGAAATTATGTGTGAAGAGGTCAGCATGTTTTGTAATATGGGAGCCGATGCCATTGTCAGTGGATGTCTCACTAAGAATGGGGAGGTTGACATAACTATGATGCAGAGGCTTGTTAAACTGGCCGGCAGCAGGGAGTTTACCTTTCACAGAGCCTTTGATGTGACAAAAGATCCCTATAAGGCATTAGATGAAATAAAAGCACTGGGGATTGGAACCATCCTCACTTCTGGACAGAAAAACAGCTTTGTGGAAGGCAGAGAGCTGATAAAGAATCTGGTCCATCTTGCAGGAGATGAGGTTGTAATCATGGCTGGTGCGGGGGTGTCTCCGGCAAGCCTTGAGCAATATGCTAATTATGTTGGCGCCAGGGCATATCATATGTCAGGCAAGGTGACCCTGGAGAGCTCTATGAAATATAGAAAAACAGGCATCAGTATGGGTCTGCCTGGCCTAAATGAATACGAAATCTGGCAAACAGACGAAAAAACTGTCAGAAAAGCCAGAAAAATTCTAGATTAGTGATGATTTATCCTAAATTTTGTGATAAAAAATATAATATCAATAGCGTAACTATGCTATTGTTTATGGGTATTTACCATAAGGACACTCGCGAAGCGTGTGGTGTTGTGATGAAAGAAGAGCTAGGTAGTAGGGAAAACTTGTCAGAATTATGAAAAATCAGATTCTAATTGTTGATGATGTTGAAATGAATCGAGAACTCCTGACGGACATTCTGTCAGATGAGTATGTTATTCTCACTGCTTCCAACGGTGTTGAGGCGGTAGATATTATGGAGAAGCACCATGATGATATAGTGGCTGTTCTCCTTGATATTGTTATGCCTGAAATGGATGGCTATGAAGTATTGTACCGATTTAGAAAGAAGAACTGGCTTGGTCTCACCTCTGTCCTGGTTATTTCGGGAGAGAAGGACAAGGATAGCGAGAGACGATGCCTGGATTTGGGTGCCTTTGACTTTATCGGAAAACCCTTTGATCCTAATATTGTAAAAAAACGTGTTGAAAATGCGGTTGAGCTGGTGGCCTACAGAAAGCACCTGGAGAAAAAGGTTGAAAGTCAGACCAGATCCATCAGCAGATATGCCAACAGACTCAAGGCAATGAATGATAATATCATCAGTGTTCTTGGATCTGTAGTTGAGTCCAGAAATCTGGAAAGTGGAGAGCATATCTATAGAGTTCAGACCTACAGTAAGATTCTGGGTACTGAAATCATGAAGAGATATCCGGAATATAAGCTTGATGCTGAGAAGGTACATCTGATTACCTCTGCCAGCGCACTTCATGACCTGGGCAAGATATCAATACCAGATAGTGTTCTTTTGAAGCCAGGCAAACTTACAGACGAAGAGTTTGCCCTGATGAAGGAACATTCCAATTTGGGATATGAAATAATACAGAACATAGGCAGGGCATGGGATAAAAAATATGCCAAGGTCAGCGGTGAGATAGCCCACTATCATCATGAGAGATGGGATGGAAGAGGGTATCCTGCCAAGCTGAAGGGAGACGAAATTCCTATTGCTGCCCAGATCGTTTCCATAGCAGATGTCTACGACGCACTGGTGAATGAAAGATGCTATAAGAAGGCCTTTCCAAAGGACAAAGCCTTTGAGATGATAATGAATGGAGAATGCGGCATCTTTTCTCCCAAGCTTCTTGACTGTTTCAAACGTGTTAGAAGAAAGTTTGAAAAAGCGTAGATTATTTGAGGATGATTATGAATTCAATCTATGAGGAAAATCCTGGCAGGGTTCTGGTCAGGTTTGCCATTCCCTATATGGTGGCTGCATTCCTGCAGACCCTGTACGGGCTGGTGGATTTGTTTGTAGTAGGACTGTATAATACTTCAACTACCACCACTGCAGTATCTGTAGGCAGTCAGATTATGCACATGATGACAGTGGTTATTCTGGGACTGGTTCTTGGAATTACTGTTCAGGTGGGTAATAGTCTGGGGGCAGGCAATTTTGATAAGATTAAAAAAGTAATTGGTACCTCATCCCTGTTTTTTGGAGTCACAGCAGTGGCTTTTGCGGGATTGATGATGGTATTTAATACTTCAATAGTAGAGCTTGTATTAACACCTGCTGAGGCTGTGGCAGAAACCAGACAGTATCTTCTGATATGCAGCATCGGGGTGCCTTTTATTTTTGCCTTTAATATTGTTAGTGGAATACTCCGCGGACTGGGAGATTCCAGATCACCTATGAATGCTGTTGTTGGTGCATGTATAGTTAATGTGATTTTGGATTTTGTCTTTGTTGGAGGTTATGGACTGGGAGCCAGAGGGGCAGCCCTTGCGACTATCATTGGTCAGCTGGCCAGTTTTTTTGTGGTCTATTTTCTGTACAAAAAAAATTATGGCAAGTATCGTCTGATTCTGTCTGAAATCAGGGTTGATATGGATATTCTCAGACAGGTGGTTTTTGTAGGTATTCCTGTAGCATTGCAGGACGGCTTTATTCAGGTGGCATTCATGGTAATCACAGCTATTGCTAATTCCAGGGGCCTGATAGACTCAGCTGCGGTTGGAGTGGTTGAGAAGCTGATCTGCTTTTTCTTCCTGATTCCATCCTCCTTTATGTCAGCAATTTCAGCCATTACTGCTCAAAATATAGGAGCAGGAAAATTATCCCGCGCCAAGGAAAGTCTCAGGTGGGGACTTATTATTACTGTAGGCTGGGGCTTATTTATTGGATTAATCAATCAGTTTATCCCGGGAGAATTTGTTGCTATTTTTACCAAGGATGAACTGGTCAGACAGGCCGGAGCGGTATATCTTAGGGGCTATGCAATAGATACCGCATTTGCAGCGGTTCATTTCTGCTTCAGCGGATTTTTTTGTGGCGCCCAGAAGTCCTGGATTTCATTTGTCCACAATCTGATTTCTGTACTGTTAATACGAATCCCAGGCTCATATCTGGCCAGCCTGTATTTCCCTGATACACTCTATCCAATGGGACTGGCGGCACCGACAGGTTCACTGGTTTCTGCTGTGATATGTATTGTCTTTTATGTGGCATTATTTAGAAGCAGACCAGGAGGGCAGGAGAAAAAATGATGAAATACTGTGTAGAATGTGGAACTAAGCTTGAAATGAAATATCTGGAAAATGAGGGAGATATTCCCTACTGCCCCAAATGTGAGGCCCATCGTTTTCCAATATTCAATACAGCTGTAAGCATGATAGTAATTGATAAAGGCAGTAAAAAAATACTGTTAATCAAGCAGTACGGCAGGCCCTTTTTTATCCTGGTGGCTGGCTATGTGAACAGGGGTGAGTCCTGTGAGGAAGCCCTGGCCAGGGAGATATCAGAGGAGGTTGGACTTACAGTAACTGACTGGCAGTTTAATAAGAGCAAGTTCTATGAAGGCTCCAATACCCTGATGGTAAATTTTGCAGCCTTTGTTGATTCAACGGAGGTAAACTGTAATAAGGAGATAGATTCCTACCAGTGGTTCTCCTTTGATGAGGCCAGAAAAAATATTAAGGAGGGAAGCCTGGCCGAAGAATTCTTATGCGCCTTCCTGGATAAGCAACAGAATTAATGAATAATACATGCGCCAGCAAATTTAATTCGTAATAAATAACCTCTTGACATATATGAAGCAGGAGGTTATTATTTTTTCACCCAATCTTAACAGCGTTAAGATTGATTTTAACACCAACAATATAGTCATAAGTGAAATGTGCGGCAGTAAGGTTCATATTTGATAAGTAAAAAAGGAGAAGGATGATTACAGTTATGATAGTTAAAAATATTATTAAGATTGTGCTGGTTTTAGTTGTAATACTAATACTGGTTCTGGCAGGCTTTTTTGTAATATGTGCAGTGAAGGGCTCTAAAAATGTCATGCAGTTTACAGATGAGAATGGTCAGATTCTTGAGGACAGTATAGCTGAGAGGGTTACCATTCCTGTAAATGGCAGGGACAATACCATGATTATCAGAGGAAGGGATAGTAAGAAGCCGGTTATCCTGTTTATATCCGGTGGTCCCGGGGTTCCCCAGTACTGGCTCAACGAGGCCTACCAGTACAAATATCCTAATCACATAGAGGATGAGTATGTGGTGTGCTGGTGGGATTACAGAGGTGAAGGTCTGTCCTACAGCTCTGATATAGATCCTGCTGAGATAACCATGGATCAGCTGGTTAGTGATGCCTGTGTGGTATGTGATTATCTGAAGGAGAGATTTTGTACTGACAGGGTGTATCTCATGGCCCATTCCAATGGAACCAATCTGGCCCTGAGACTGGCAATGAAGCATCCGGAATATTTTAATGCCTATTTTTCCATGGGTCAGAATGCGAATACAGCCTATGGCAGGCATGAGGCCGGCTACTATTTTATGAAGGATATTTTTGAAAAGAATAATGATGAGAAAAACCTGAAGAAGCTGGAGAGCCTTGTTGAAACAGTGGATGGCCACATCTGCCTGAAAGACAAATATAACGATGATGACTGGGAGGGTATGCTGCTGTCGGCAGGATGCGCAACTACCCGAGATATGAGATCCGATGCAACAGGGATATTTTTGCCCCATATGTTGTCAGGGTGCTATACACTTTCGGAAAAAATCAATTACTGGCGTGGCAAGCTTATGATGACAAAGACACCCTACAGTGAAGAATGCAAGCAGGTAGTAGAAGAGATTAAGCTTGATATCCCTTTAATCTTCCTGTCTGGCTATTATGATTACACGACTCCGGTTTCTGATGCAAAGGATATGTATGACAGAGTTGAAGCAACAGATAAGGCTTTTTATTTATTTAATAATTCGGCCCATAGTCCCTTGTGGGAAGAAAATGAACAGGTGCTGGAGGTAATGAGAGCATATGTTAGATAGTTATCATCATGGAAATCTAAAGCAGGAGCTTATTGAGCAGGGGCTTAGAATCATCAATAAAGAGGGTGAGGACAAGCTTTCTTTTAGAAAAGTGGCTGCAGCCTGTGGTGTTAGTCATACGGCAGCCTATGCTCATTTTCGCGATAAAAATGATATGGTTACTGCCATCAGGGAGACTGTATCTAGGCAGTTTGCTAAAGAATTATTTAAGGCCGTTGACGGTGTGAAGGAAGATTGTGTTGAGGACAAAATAGTGGCTCTTGGCAGGAGATATGTGTCCTTCTTTTTTGAAAAACCTGATTATTTCAAGTTCCTGTTCACAAACCATATGGTTAAGGTGCATTTTGATATAGAAAAAGAATATGAAGAAGATTTTCCTGCTTTTACCCTGCTAAAAAAACTCTACCTGGAGATGAACAAAAAAAATGGGGTAGTGGCCACCAGGGAAGAAGGGGAGAGAGAACTTATCAGACTGTGGAGTTCGGTACATGGAATAGCAGCTATTGCCTGTATGGACAGTGTGGAGTATGATGGGGACTGGAATGAGGTTGTAATGAACTGTATAAAATAAACAGTAATGTAAAATAAATAAATAGATTAAATGAAAGGAATTATTGTAAATTATGACAAGGGGATCATTGTTTAAGGGGATTATCTTATTCAGTGTTCCCCTTATGTTTTCTAATCTGATGCAGATTTTTTTCAACATGGCGGATCTGGCCGTGGTTGGAAGATTTGCAGGAGCTATTGCACTGGGTTCAGTTGGCTCCACAACTATTCTGGTTTCTCTATACACTGGGATTCTGCTTGGAATATCCAGCGGGGTGAATTCTGTGGTGGCTCTGTTTGCAGGGGCCGGCAATACAGACAGTGTGCGAAAGACCGTCAGCACTTCTTTTGTAATCAGCCTTGTAAGTGGATTTTTACTGATGGGGATTGGAATGATTTTTGCCCCATCTATACTAGAGATGCTCAATACCAAGCAGGAGCTTATTGGGGGAGCTATTCTGTATCTGAGGATATATCTGTTGGGAGCACCGGCCCTTAGTATTTTTAATTATGGCAATGGGGTATTGAGTGCGGTGGGGGACACCAGGAGACCACTGAGATATCTGTCCATTGCAGGGATAATCAATATAGTACTCAATGTAATTTTTGTGATTTTTCTGAAGCGGTCTGTGGATGGAGTGGCTGTTGCAAGTGTAATTGCACAGTATATTTCAGCTATTCTGATCTTTAGGTGCCTCATCCTGGAGGATGGGGATTATGCCCTGCATTTAAGCGATGTATTTACCAGGCAGGGGCGTATGTCCTATATTTCCAGGAGAGTAGCTGCTCAGGTACTGGGAATAGGCATACCCTCAGCTATTCAGTACTCCCTGTTTGCTTTTGCCAATCTGTTTGTTCAGACCAGTATTAACTCCTTTGATCACGTAGTTGTGGAGGGACATTCTGCGGCCTCCAATGCGGATATAGTTGTGTATGATATGATGGCTGCCTTTTACACTGCCTGCACCAGTTTTATTGCTCAGAATTTTGGGGCTGGCAACAAAAAAAGAATTATGCACTCCTACCTGATTACAACATTTTATTCCTTCGTAATTGGCCTGGTATTAGGTGGAACGTTCATGCTGTGCAGCAGACAGTTTCTATCAGTATTTACTAATGAGAGCGAGGTAATATACTGGGGAAGGGCCAAGCTGTATGTGATGGGGTTGTCCTACTGTCTGTCAGCCTTCATGGACAACGCCACAGCTGCTGCCCGTGGTATCGGCAAGAGTGTGGCGCCTACATTTATGGTTATCGGCGGGTCTGTTGTGTTCAGAATACTGTGGCTTGTTACTGTATTCCCACTTTTTCACACCACTCAGTCCATCTATCTCCTATATCCGGTTTCCTGGATAGTGACAGCTATTCCTGAGAACATCTACTTTTTTATGTGCTATAAAAAACTTAAGTTTAGTGAACCTTCCTAGGTGTGTACTGCATTTTTACTAAGAATACTCCCAGGATTACTATGGCGATTCCAATTATCTCCATGCTGGAAATGGTCTCCTTGAATATTATCAGAGAGTAGACTGAGGCAATGGCCGGCTGTGACAGGCATACCACTGCGGACAGATTTACATTGACCTTGCCCTGGCAGTGGGCCAACAGGTTGTGACCGATGACCTGGAGGCACAGAGACAGTCCCAGGATAGGCAGAATCTGTTCTCTGGAAGTGGGTACCTGAAATCCTTCCACTATGCCGGAAGTTATGAAAAGCGTAATGAGACTGCCAAAGCCTGATACAAACATAATTACACTGCTTTCAATCTTTTCCCTAAGTCTGTAGGAAATCAGTAAAAATCCTCCATAAAAAAATGAGGCGCCAAAGGCCAGCAGATCTCCCAGGTAGTTATCAGGGTTTGGTGAAACCTTGCCCCCTAATAGAATGAATACTCCTAACAGTGTAATGGCCACACTGATTAAAAAGAATCTGGGGATTCGTTCCTTAAATAGAATGTAGGACAAAGGAATTACCGTAAAGGGGGTCAGGTTGGCTAACAGGTTGGCATTGGCCACCGAGGTGTAGGAGAAGGACAGATTCCAAAGGGATACATCACCTGCTAAAAAAGCGCCGGCCAATACCAGAATAATGACTTCTTTTTTACTTAGCTTTCCAAGATTTTTCCAGGCTAAGGGCAATAAAAAGGGAAGCGAGAAGAGCACTCTGTAAAAGCCTGTATTAATAGGGGCGAGGCCGCTGCATTTTACCCAGATTCCCCCTGTTGCCAAAAAGGCTACTGCAATAAGTTCTATAAGAACATCCTTGTTTGCATTGGTTCTACAGGCTGAAGCTGTCTGCACTGAAGCTGCTTGAACTGAAGCTGTCTGAATTGATATTGTCTGATTCATAATATCCTCCAAAAATATGATTTAAATATTGCTCCATGGATTTTTTATATGATATTCTTGGGGTGGCACTATAAAAAGAGCCACACAACTTGTTTTTATAGGTGCCACTACCGGAGGCAATGATGGAGGCAATATGATTAATTTTGTAGAAAGGAACAGAAGTCCCAAATATATTCAGCTGTACAATCAGATTAAAGAAGAAATTACACAGGGGACTCTCAAAGAGGGGGACATTCTGTCTGGCAGCAGAAGTCTTGCTTCGACCCTGGGAATTAGCAGGAATACTGTAGACAATGCCTATGGACAGCTGGTGGCGGAAGGATACATTGCCTCCAGACGAGGCGTGGGATATGAGGTGCTGCCACTTCCGAGACTGGATAGAATTATAGCTGCTACTCATTCAGATGGAGAAAACGCAGATTCAGTAAGTACAGGTATAGTAGGTCACAGGGTTGAACCCCAGAACGGTATAAAATATGATTTGACCAACAGCAGTCACACCAGCGATCTGTTCCCTAAGGCCATGTGGAAGAAGTACACTCTTGAGTGCATGGAGACTCTGGCAGCAGAGTCGAGGCTGTCCATATATATAGATAAAAAGGGTGATTACTATCTGAGAAAAAATCTCAGGACCTATCTGGAAAGGATTAGAGGGGTGGTTTGCAGTGAGGAGCAGATAATCATTACCAGTGGAATGCAACAGTCGCTGGACTTTGTCTGCAAATTATTAAAGGGTAAAAAGTCAACAATTCTGATGGAAGAGCCCGGCTACAATAAGGCGGCCAGCGTATTTTACAATAACGATTTCTGTGTAGAAACAGTCCGGGTTGATGAGAATGGTCTGGTTACAGGAGAACTTCCAGACAGACTGGATATAGGGGCCATATACTGTACTCCCTCCCACCAGTTTCCTACAGGGGCAGTGCTGCCCATAGGCAGGAGATATGAGCTGCTTAGTTGGGCCAAGAGCACAGGAGCATATATTCTGGAGGATGATTTTGACAGTGAATTACAGTACTACCAGAAGCCAATTCCTTCAGTTCAGTCAGTGGATGCAAATGAACAGGTGATTTATCTGGGGACTTTTTCCAAGGGATTATCTCCGGCAATCAGAATGGGATACATGATTTTGCCAAAGAGTCTCACAGAAGTATTTGAGAACCGATTCAAAGATTATAACAGTACGGTTCCACTGCTTAACCAGTATGTGATTGGCAGGCTGATCGAAACAGGTATGTATGATAGACATATCCGAAGACTTAATCACATTTTTAAAAAACGTTATGAAAAATTTGAGGCAGGTCTTAACAGGCTGTCTGACAGACTTACCGTATCTGGTAATGGAAGGGGCCAGTATTTTCTACTGACTTTTTCAAGACAGGACAATCAGGACAGGCTGATTGAGGCAGCAGCCAGGCAGGGGGTACGTGTCTACTCTACCATGCAGTTTTGGCAGGACAAGGCAGCCTGCCCACCAGGCACGCTTTTTTTAGGCTTTAGCAAGATAGATATAGAAGATATTGATGACTGTGTGGAAAGACTTATAAAGGCCTGGAGTGTGTGATATAATATTTTTTATTTTGA
>DCIJ01000097.1 GCA_002315945.1 Lachnospiraceae bacterium UBA1729
CTCCATAATGCGGTCATCTATTGTGCATGGAATATCATTCCCACTTTCACGCAAAATTATCTCTGCAGTTTCTTTGGCTCTGGATAGCGGGCTTGATATACAATAATCAAATTGTATACCTTTCATTGTCTTCCCAGTAATCTCGGCTAACTCAAGGCCAACATTATTCAATGGCTCATCTATTTGTCCCTGCATAACACCCTTTGAATTTAAGTCGGTTTCACCGTGCCGCACAATATATATTGTCATTACTCTTTATGCTCCGTTTAAATATGTTTTCTAACATATCAGTAAAGTACTTGTAGTAGAATGCTTATTTAGTAATCCCGAGTGTCTCATTCATGCTTCCGGTTCGATACCCCTTAATATCAAGTGCTACATACGAAAAACCATATTCTTTAAATTTGTTATATACTTCTGCTCTGATCTCATCTTTCATAAACCGGTCAAATTCTTTCGGATCCAGCTCTATTCTGGCAATATCTCCATGTATTCTAACGCGAAGCTGATGAAAACCTAAATCAAGTAAAAGCTGCTCTGCCTTATCAACCATTTTTAATTTTTGCTCATTAATCAAATCACCATAAGGAAATCTGCTTGACAGACATGCAAATGACTGCTTCTCCCAGGTTGGAATATTAAGCGCTTTTGATAATTCCCTGATTTCCTGTTTTGTAAACCCTATTTCTCTTAAAGGGCTCTTTATTCCAAGCTCAGCAACTGCCTGGAGTCCGGGCCTGTAGTCACCATTATCATCTAAATTCGATCCCTCCAGGATTTCTGCCAGGTTATTCTCATCCGCAACAAGTCGAATTTTAGTAAAAAGTTCCCTTTTGCACAGATAACAACGATTCTTGGGATTATGAGAGAATCCTTCTATCTGCAGCTCTTCAGATTTTATTACAATATGGCTGATACCCATCTTTTCACAGTATACTCTTGCTTCATTTAATTCTCGCTCAGGGAAAGAGCATGATGATGCTGTGACTGCAATCACGCTTTTGCCCAATGCTTCCTTTGCAGCAAATAATAAGAACGTCGAATCTACTCCGCTGGAAAATGCTACTGCCACACTTCCAAAACTCGCTATGTATTTTTTTAATTTCTCATACTTATTCCACAATTCATTTTTCCTCCAGGCGCCTTATTTTGCATCACCACAATGGCCATGACACGAACCGTTTGCTGCCATAGGGCAACCTATGCATTTTCTGCCTTTCTTCTTTTCATTATATATGTAAAATAAGGCCCCGCCAACTGCCACAATAAGAATTGCTGAAATAATAAAATTTACCATCTTTGATTCCTCATATGAACCAGGGGGACGGGGTTCCTGGTTCAAAAAAATGACCTATGAACCCCGTCCCCCTGGTTCAAGTCAATTAGTTTTATCTAATTTGATTAGTAATCACTAACCATGTGCGAGTTTAATCCTTCTTCCTCAGTTTGTCAATTCTAATCTCATTGATTATAAATTGAATACAGCTTTGGTACCTTTGTGATCTTTTCTTCTATAATTTCTGGATAAATGAACCAGGGGGACGGGGTTCAAAAATAATTTGTTCTATCTAACCAGATGTAGTATGATATTTCACTGAGAGTACATTCTAATTAACGACATGAAACAAACATCAAATCCAAACAGCAGGTGACAAGTATGGGATATATACAGCATAAATCAGAAGAATCCATGGAGGATTATTTAGAGACAATTTTAATATTGAAAAATAAGAAGGGGAAAGTTCGTTCAATCGATATCGTAGGTGAACTGGGCTATACAAAGGCCAGTGTCAGTGTAGCTATGAAAGGGCTGCGTGAGAAGAATCTGATTACTATGGACGAGGTTGGTTATATCACCTTGACCGCAGAAGGCACAAAAATTGCTGAAAAAGTATTAGAACGCCACACCCTTCTGGCAGACTGGCTAATTCACCTGGGGGTGAGCGAAGCAGTTGCCCGAGAAGATGCCTGCAGAATCGAGCACGACATCAGTGAGGAAACCTTTAATATACTAAAAAAACATTGTCTTAAATAATAAGCGTGCGCCAACAGTCGACAAGCGCCTTGCGCCGCTAGGCGCACCAGCAAAAAGACCTGGAACAATTTCCAGGTCTTTTTTTAAGCGCCAACAAGCATATCGACGAAGCTTCTTCCCTCTCTGTATACCTTAATATACATTTCTCTACAGCGTCTGTACTTGCAGAATAAGCACTTCGCCCTCTCTTCATCATGATAGACTTTCCAGTCACCACACAGCACCGAGTCACAGCCCTTTGTTTCAATAAACGCCTGAACATCTTCCAGTGGATATCCTAAAAACACGCCAATTTCATGAGGAAAGTCTTTTTCTATATTTAGTCTCATCCTTAGTGTTTCAATATATTCCCAGAGACTAAGTTCTGAAGAATACCCATATTTTTTTAAAAAAGATTTGACCCTCCTGTCGCTTAACAACTTTTGAAGATGAGATTTTCTATAGACAAATATCAGATAAACATCTCCCATATTTTTTAGCAGTTCTATATAAATCCCTTTTTCATTCATAAGTTGGTTAAAGCTCCGGATTGTATCGAGACATTCACTAAGATTTCGAAACCGAAAGCTATACAGATTAGCAATCTTAATGCTTGCCAATGTGGGCGAAGCATGAAAGACCAGACTCTCCTCGAAGCTCATCTTTATATACCTGCCAAAGTTTTTCCGATTTCTTTGCACATAGAAATCTCTTCATCTCCTGGCATTTCCTGGGCGATGATTCCCTCATTTCCAATAACCTGAGCGCCTGCGCTGGTCATTCTGTCCACCCAGTTTCGCATCCACTCACCATCACCCCAGCCAAAAGATCCAAAAAGAGCAAGTTTTTTTCCTGAGACATATTTTTCTATTTCTTCAACAAATGGTTCCATTTCACTTTCTTCCAAAACCTCTGCTCCCATAGCCGGACAACCCATGGCAAATGCGGGTAATTCCTTCAGCTCCTCAACACTCGCCTCCGATGGTGATAGAAACACAACTTCCTTTCCTGCTTCTTTTACGCCTTCGCCGATAGCCGAAGCCATTGCTCCGGTATTTCCACTCTGAGTCCAAAAAATAATATAAACCTTATCCATGTAGTTTTATCCTCCAAAAATATATTTGCAATTTTCCTTTGAAACTGCAGGATTAGCTCTAATCCTGCAGTAGTATTTCAAAGGAGCCTCACATGATTATAGGTTAGACATTCCTAACTCATCCATAGGTTAGTCTATTCTAACCATTCTGTCAATAGTTTTTCCCCAAAAAAATCCCCACCCGTCATGGGTGAGGATCAGCCTGGTCCTACTGATTACCGATAAAAAACAACTGTCACACTGGTTCCAACATCTGGTGCACTGTCCAATTCTATTTTCGCATCATGTATTCCAACAATATGTTTTACAATGGCCAGTCCTAACCCGGTACCGCCTGTTGCTTTTGATCTGCTTTTATCTACTCTGTAAAATCTCTCGAATACTCTTTGCTGTTCAGACGCAGGAATTCCAATACCATTATCTTTGACTGTAAGCATTGCCCTGCCATCTTTTTTTACAATAGAAATCGAAACTTTACCACCAGGATTGTTATACCTGATTGCATTTTGGGCAAGGTTCTCAATCAGTTCCTTTATCATATCTCTATTTCCCCTGATGTGGCACGCCTCACCCTCCAATAAGATACTTACATTTCGCCTTCTTGCACTTATGGTCAATTCTTCCATACATTCCCTGGCAGCATCATATAATTCCAGTTCCTCAAATGTCGGCTCGTATTCCCTCTGGTCCAGTTCAGATAATTTGATGATATCATTAATGAGTGCCAGCAGCCGGTCGGCATTTTTCCTGATTTCCTGATAAAAATGCTTCTGCTGATCCGTCCCAACCATTCCACCATCCAACAATTCTGCGTAACCAGAAATGGCCGTAAGAGGTGTCTTTAATTCATGGGATACATTTGCTGTAAAATCCTGCCTGGCCTTGGCTGCTGCCAGGATATCTGTATGCTGGCTTTTTAGCAAATTTGCCAGTGGATCCAGTTCCTTATAGGGAGATTCATAGTCCGCGTTTTCAAGGTTTTTTACCATTACTTCAACAGGCATCAAAAGCTGCTTTGTAAGCATATGTGAAAGCACGACACATACTGCAATGATTAGCAGAATAATCATCGCAATAATAGGTGATGCAGACATAAATACAGACCAGATACTTTCTGCATTTGTAGCAACTCTGAGAACAGTTCCGTTTTGAAGAAGTACAGCATAATAGAAGGTGTTCTTGTTCATCGTATCCGACCTTCTTACTGCCTCCCCCTCGCCTTTTTCAAAGGCTTCCTGTATTTCAGGCCTGTCATTATGATTGGTCAGAAGTTCTGTTGACGCATCATTATCATAAAGAACCGTTCCATCTTTATCTATCCAGGTGACACGCAGCTCATTTATGTCGGTAGATAAGTCTATATCATCTGTATCAGTATTGACTGATTCGAAATAGTGTGTATCCTTAAGCAGTTTTGCACTGACAGACAAATCCGCCCTAACCTGCTTTTGAAACAGACTATAAAATATAATTGTAATTCCAATGACTGTAGTAATAATTGCAAGAATAGTGATTCCAGCCAGTCGCACATTTATTTTATTTTTCATTCCATCACATAACCTACATTTCTTACGGTTTTAATCCGGTTTCCATAGTCTTCAAGTTTTTGTCGAAGGGTTTTTACATGCATATCAATGGTTCTTGATTCGCCCTCGTAGTCAGTTCCCCATACCTTATCCATGATGACATCTCTTGTAAGTACAAGCCCTTTGTTCCTAACCAAAAGGGATAGAAGCTCATACTCTTTATAGGTAAGATCTATCCTGTTACCAGATATGCTCACCTCATGCTTTTCGTTATTTATTAAAAGTTCATCCAGACCAAGCTCCTTAACGTCTTCCTTGAGGGTCCTTCGAAGTAATGCCTTTACTCTTGAAATGAGTTCCATTACAGAAAAAGGCTTCTTAATATAATCATCTGCACCATCTTCTATTCCCTTAACAAGGTCAAGCTCCGTCGTTTTGGCGGTAACCATGATAACCGGCAATTTTTTTGTTTCTGGTTTTGTACGTAGCTTCCTTACTATCTCATTACCATTTTCATCTGGGAGCATAATGTCAATAAGGCATAGGTCAGGTAATGCTTCCTCTAATTTCTTAAAAAATGCCCTTGCACAGGTAAAGCCACAAACCATATGGCCGGAATTTGTCAGGGCAAACTCTTCAATTTCTCTGATGCTGTCATCATCTTCAATTATATAAATTAGTGCCACGAAAACACCTCCTATTATCTGCCTACATCCTTGTTATATCATCTTGCTTTCCAATTGGATATCTTTTCAGTAATTCGTCATATTCTTTATTAAAGTTTGCTCTTTCTTCTGATGACAAATTTTTGAAATACTCATGCGTATTATAACCGTTATCAAATATGGTAATCATCTCAACTGCAATATTGGAACAATGATCTGAGACACGCTCAAGTCCAGTCAGGATATCTTCAAGGATAAATCCCATTTCGATAGTGCATTTTCCTTTTTGAAGTCTTTTTATATGATTTTCTTTTATCTTCTTGGATAAGGTATCAATTACTTCCTCCAAAGGCTCCACATGGGTAGCTTTTATATCATCATCCAAGCAAAAACTCTCTACAGTCAGATTACAAATATCATTCACTGCTCTTGCAAGCACCTCAATCTCCCCTCTTGCATGTTTGGTGAAAGATAATCCCTTAGTGTTAATCTCCTCTGCCGATTTTACAATATCCATAGCGTGGTCTGATATTCTCTCAAAATCACTGATACTGTGCAGAATGATAGACATACTCTGACTGTCTGCCGTAGAGATATTTTTACCTGATAGTTTTACAAGGTATGTTCCCAGAATATCTTCATATTTGTCAGCAACGCATTCTAGCCGTATTACTTCTTCTGCTTTTTTTGCATCATATGTAAGCAACACCTCAAGTGCCAAATTTATTGCAGTTTGTGTAAGCTTAGCCATTTCCCTTACCTTGCCTCTGCAAAGTTCCATTGCAAATGCAGGGGTTTCAAGAAATCTTTCATCAATAGAGACTATATCTGTAGGAAGTTCTTCCTTCTTTTTTCCATCAGGAATTGTTACTTCGGCAAGCTTAACAAGAAGATTTGAAAATGGGAACAAAATAATAGTTGCTACAATATTAAACAAACTATGTATTACCGCTATTCCTGCAGCATTTGCAGATTTACTTAGGAACGCAAAATTTATGCATGAATTAATTGAATAAAATGTCACCATAAAAAGAGTCGTTCCTATGAGATTAAAATACAGATGAATCATAGCCGCTCTTCTTGCATTCTTACTTGCTCCGATTGATGAGATAATTGACGTTACGCAGGTTCCTATATTCTGTCCCATAATAATAGGCAGTGCTACCGAATAATGAACAGCACCAGTTGCACATAGTGCCTGAAGGATTCCGACAGATGCTGATGAACTCTGGATAATCGCAGTAAGAATTGCGCCAATGGCCATGCCGAGAACAGGATTGCTGAAGGCAGTCATCAGTTTTGTGAAAGAAGGATTATCTGCAAGTCCCGATACAGAGCCACTCATTGTCTCCATTCCAAACATCAGAATCGCAAATCCTATCAGGATTTCGCCTGTGTCCTTATTTTTTGACTCACTCTTGCTTCCCATAATCAGGACAATACCTATTGCAGCAAGGACCGGTGAAAAAGAGGACGGTTTAAGAAGCTTAAGCCAGATTGTACTACCTTCAATTCCAGTCAGGGACAGTAGCCAGGAGGTAACGGTAGTTCCTATATTGGCACCCATAATAACAGGGGTGGCTTGCGCCAGTTTCATAATGCCCGAATTCACAAAACCTACTATCATAACTGTAGTTGCAGATGACGACTGAATTACAGCAGTAACACCTGCCCCAAGAAGTACTGCAAATATCCTCTTTGTGGTCAGTTTCTCTAGGATTGTTTCCAGCTTTCCTCCCGCCATCTTAGAGAGACCATTTCCCATTATACTCATTCCATAGAGAAAAAGAGATAACCCGCCAATTAAATTTAACAAACGAAAAATATCCATACATTTACCTTTCTGTGGCTAATTATTCTATCAGTGACAGAATAATATCCCCAGGTAAAATGTATGGATATATTATGTAAAATCTAAGTAAAAAAATAAATTGCTGTTACAGTCATATTAGAATTAATAGTAAATGATCAATTAAATTCCAGGCAGGCTCCATCGGGATAATATATCGGATACCCATCGGACGGATTTTTTCCGCAGGAATCCACCACAAAGGCTTCCAAACCATATTTACCTTCATTTCCATGGACTGTGATCATTCCACGATAAGACTCTCCATATCGTTTCTCCAACAGTTCCATAGCTTCCCGCTCTCCGGTCACATACCAACCGTCTGATCCAGGAATAACGCCAGTATAATGTTTTACCAAATCTTCATAACTCTTAGCATAGAGAACCATATAGGTTCCCTTGTCATACCAGGTATACAACTGCAGGTCGAAGGATTGCTTGGGAGCCGGTTTGGGCGCAGTCGCATGGGGCGTGTTGGTAATTCCGTCCCAGGGATGCAGATTCACATATTTTGGCCTGCCGGAGGGTTCCTTTTCCATGGTTTCAATGCAAACCACCAACTTGTTATCTCTCCATCCACCGCCAACAAAATCCACGCACCGGTTTGGGAATCTGCTTTTGAGCAGCTCATTATACTGGGCCAGCATAGCATTTCCGGTCGGAAAGAAGTCCTCTCCTTTTTCAATAATCCGAAAAATATACCCATACATATCATAATCCACATTGGGAGAAAGATGGTGATACCAGCGTCCCTTGGCTTCCCAGGCATTTGCAAGCTGAAAAGATATGTTTCCCGCCTGATTGGTTGCCATTTGACTGGATGTTTGCACTAGCTGACCAGCTGCATTAGTCAGTTTCGGCAAGGCCTCCGCCCGCGCTCCGATAGAAAATGAGAACACCGTAACTACAAGAAAGAGGCTCCTTATACCCCACTCTATTGTTTTTTTCATATTTCCCCCCTATTACTCCAGATAACTATCTGTATAGTTCAGGTCTTCTTAGATTTGTATATGGTCTGCTACTTCTGACTTTTTCAGATTCTCTGGGATTAATATCTGCATATATAATTTGTTCTTTGTCATCTGCTTTTAGTATAACATTTCCATTTGCATCAACAAGGATGGATTCCCCTGAAAATTCCATAGCATCTTCTACTCCTACCCTGTTGCACATGGCAATGAATACACTATTCTGAAAAGCCTGTACCCTTAATTCCCACTCAAACATTTCAGATGGTTCTGATTTTGTATTTACCGTAGGAATCAAAATCAGATCTGCCCCCATAAGGGCTTCTGTTCTAATACTTTCCGGATAATGCCGATCAAAGCATACTACAATGCCAAGCTTTCCATATTCAGTATCAAATATCTGGAAACCAGTGTCTGAGGGTTTATAATAATCCTGTTCAAAAAATTGCTCTGCCTGAGCAACATGAACCATCTTCTGGATTCCTTGAATATTACCTTCCTTATCAATTAGCAGACTTGCATCATAGTAGCTATTGTTTTCTTTTAGATAAATATTGGGTACTGCCATAATATGATTATCTCTACAGGCTTTTTTCAACTTCTGAACAATGTCATCTGATATTTCAACCCCATAGTTCTTAACCTCTCTTCCCTTATACTGCAGGAAAAATTCAGTCAGCTGCACTTCGGGAAACAATACAATATCGGCTCCATTCTTGGATGCTTCGTTAATTGCATACAGACTTTTATTTAGATTACTCTGTATGTCTCCACCATTGCTCATCTGGACAAGGGCTATTTTCATTTATTACTACCTTTCTTTGAACCCAGGGGACGGGGTTCATGGTTCATTTTTTTGACCCCAGGGGACGGGGTTCATGGTTCATTTTTTGTCATTCATTTTTTGTTCCATGTCTCCATTATACATTATCTTAAGCAACAACGGAGTCATGATGGAAGAAATAATTATTAGTAGAATTACTGCCGAAAAATATGACGAATCAATAAGATTTAGTGCAAGTCCCTTCTGCGACACAATAAGAGCGACCTCTCCTCTTGTCATCATACCAATACCTGCCTTAAGGGAGTCCTTTACATTATAGCCCGAAAGTCCCGCCACAGCACCGCATCCAACAATTTTTCCAAGGAGAGCCACCAGAATAAATAATGCACTAAATAAAAGCATATCCGCCGTCATGCCCTTGAGATTGGTTTGCAACCCAATATTTGCGAAAAAAATCGGCGTAAAAATCATATAAGCGCTGGTATCAACCTTTTTTTCTATATATTTTGCATCATCCACAGAAGCCAGGGCCACACCCATAATGTATGCACCGGTTATATCTGCAATTCCAAATAGTGTTTCAGCGAGATATGCCATCAGGAAACAGCAGGCCAACGAAAAAATAGGAATTCGCTGGGTATGAGGAAATTTCTTGTCCAGCCTTTCCATCAGGCGATTAGCCGCAAAACCAACCACCAGTGCAAACACAAAGAACAATAGTGTCTTCAGAAAAATGAGCCCCAAAGATCCACTGCTTCCTGAAGCCGCTCCAATCACACAGGTTAGTACTATCATTCCAATAACATCATCAATTATTGCCGCACTTACAATTGTCGTTCCTAGTGTAGTGTTTATTTTTCCCAATTCCTGAAGAGTAGCGACAGTAATAGATACACTGGTGGCCGTAATGATGGTTCCTATAAATACTGCCGAGTAAAACTCTTTTGTCCCAAATGCACTGAATCCGTAAAAACATGAATATAAAAGAGTACCGCCAATCAATGGGACTATGACCCCAGCCACTGCCATGAGAAAGGCGGTCCTGCCCGTTTTCATAAGTTCCTTCAGATCTGTTCCTAACCCAGTAGAAAACATCATGAGCAGCACGCCGATTTCAGCAAACAGGGATATGGTATCATTAGTCTGCATAGCATTTAATACGCATGGCCCCAGTAACAGTCCACCAATAATTTCACCAACCACCTGTGGTGCCCCAAATCTTTTACTGAGGATTCCAAGACTCTTACAAATCAGTAAAATCAAGCCAAAATCTTTTATAAAATCCAGCATTTTATATCGACCCCTTTCCATATTATTGATTTGCCTTTGTTATAGTCCTCTCTCATATGGAAGTCAATAATGAACCCTGGGGACGGGGTTGGGGGGTCATTTTTTTGAACCAGGGGGACGGGGT
>DCIJ01000077.1:0-10347 GCA_002315945.1 Lachnospiraceae bacterium UBA1729
CGGTTCGATTCCGGTCGCCGGCAGTAGAAGAACTCTTGAATAATCAAGAGTTCTTTTATTTTGCCTAAAATTATAGGGATATAAAAGTTTGCAATCAATACATTACTGCTAATATAATAGCAAATATTGATAAAAACTCTGAATTTTGCTACAATAGTATCAGCGACAACATGGGAGATCTATTATGGAATTTATATGGGAAACACCCGATGAAATAGCTAAAAATTTAGCGAAAAGGGTAAAACGAATAAGGAAGCGAAAAGGAATAACTCAGGTTCAATTAGCAAACAGGTGTAACGTAAGCTATGGAGCATTAAAAAAATTTGAGCAGACTGGAGAAATATCACTGCTTTCATTAATTAAAATAGCTATGGAATTAAATCTGATAGATGAAATTAATGATTTGTTTACAACACCAGTATATTTAAGCATTGAAGAGGTATTAAATGATTCAAGGTAAGAAATTAGATGTATATTACCAGAAAAGGAATGTAGGAACGTTAGCCGAAACACCTGATAAAAGAGTTGCTTTCCAATACAGTGATGATTGGATTAAAACAGGGTTTTCAATAAACCCATTAAGCTTACCGTTAAAAAATGAAGTTTTTATTCCTAAAGAAAAAAGTAATGATATATTTTATGGATTACATGGAGTCTTTGCTGATAGTTTGCCAGATCAATGGGGAAAACTGTTGATAGGAAATTACCTCACATCAATAGGAGTTAATTATAGAGAACTATCAGTATTGGATAAATTAGCTTATGTGGGAAATTCAGGGATTGGAGCATTAGAATATTATCCAAACAAAGTAGCAGATTTTACAAAAAATGTTTCAGATATTAATTTTGATGAGATTGCTGACGAATGTAACAAAATACTATCAAGTAAGGCTTCGGACAAACTAGACCTGTTGTATAGACTGGCAGGTTCAAGTGGAGGAACAAGACCCAAAATTTTGATTTCAGAAAATAATGAAGACTGGATTGTAAAATTTCCCTCAAGAACGGATTCTATAGATAGTGGTAAAATAGAATACGACTATTCTGTGTGTGCAAAAAAATGTGGCATCCAAATGACAGATACTGGATTGATTCCATCTCAAATTTGTGATGGATATTTCAAGACAAAGAGATTTGACAGAGACAATAAAAAGAAGATTTTTACAGCCACATTTGCAGGCCTGTTAAATGTTGATTACAACTCTCCATCCTGTGACTATTCAACATATATGAAGCTCATACAGTTTATTACCAAGGATAATAAGCTGGATAAACAGCAGATGTACAAACAGATGTGTTTCAATGTCCTGGCACATAACAAAGACGATCACACAAAAAATTTTTCATTTCTTTTTACAGAAGATTATGGGTGGAGATTATCTCCAGCCTATGACATTACTTATAGCACTACATACTATGGAGAGCAAACAACGTCTGTAAATAATAAGGGGAGGAAAATATCTGACTCGGATTTACACACGATTGGAATAAAGGCTGGTTTGTCTAAAGCTTATGTGGTAGAAGAGTTGGAAAACATTAAAGAGAATATCAAAGAATTAGATAAGTATATAGTCAATACGACTAAAAGAGAGTCCTCAAAAGTTCCCATAGAAGAAAGAATTAACGAATTAAAGGATAGTAGTATAGTATGCCATCAGTGAAAACTGGTGGCTTTTCTATTTGTATTCTGAACACAGAATCATAACAATTCCACCACAAAAATGACATACAAGAAACAAAATTCGGACACAATTCAGAACTATATTTAGAACCGAAAAAGGAAAAAGACTATATAGTCTGGAGGAAAGTGTGAATGATATGAAGAAAAAAAACAAAAGAAATGTAACCTCAAAAATTAAACTGATAGGACATTCATTATTGGCCAGAATAGTTATGTGCATCTGTCTTTTGGCTACTCCATTGACAGCGTTCGCTCAAGGCAATGAGACGGCGGCAGGAGAAGCTCAGGTAGCAGGCGGGCCACAGTCAGCGGGCGATACCCAGTCATCAGGAGGTGGGAGATTCTCATTTTATACATCAACACCAGGTATTAGCCTGACAGCTGGTGAATCTGCAGATTTTGACCTGAATTTTGTAGGTGTAAAAACAGCAGGTGAAGATGTAACACTGGAAGTAAAATCCCTGCCTGATAATTTTCACGGATATTTTAAGAGTGGTTCACATGAAGTAAACAAGGTCCATGCTTTGCCAAATGGTGAAAATACAACTGTTAATTTTGCACTGTCCACAGATGTTGAAGCAACACAGGGGCAGCATGATGTAGTCCTGCAGGCAACCACAGAATCTGGTCTGACAGACACCTTGACACTGACTATAAATATTAGTGAGCAGCAGGTTGGAGACAGTAACTTTACCGTTGAGTATCCGGATCAGGAAGGTGCAACAGGTACAATTTTTTCTTATTCAACAACCGTGATCAATAATTCCCTGACAAATCAAAATTATAATTTTTCAGCTAATGCACCAGCTGGATGGGGAGTAACCTTCACAAGCAATGATACGCAGGTCTCATCACTGGATGTGGATGCTGGAGCAAGCGCTGGGGTAAAAATCACAGTTACACCTCCTGATAAGGTGGCGGCAGGTGATTACGAGATTTCCTGCAGTGCAACTTCTGCCAAGGAAAAACTCAGTACAAAACTGAATGTAAAGATTCTGGGTACCTATGACATTGAGGTTACTACCAAGGATGGTAATTTGGCCATGGACGCCTATGCTAACAAAGCAAGTGATATGACTATGGTCATTAAAAACAATGGCAACATTGATCTGGAAAATGTCCAGTTATCCTCTCAGGCTAATACAGACTGGAAGGTTGAATTTGATGAGAGCAAAATAGATAAGCTGCCAGCTGGTACAAGCCAGGAGGTAAAGGTTCATATTACGCCAAGCAAGAATTCAATCACAGGAGATTACGTTGCAGACATTACAGCTTCCTGCGACAACAAGTCCGATACAGCTGAATTGCGTATCACAGTCAAGACACATACAGGCTGGGGAATTTTTGCAATCCTTATTATTGCTGCAGTTATCGCAGAACTTTACTATGTGATGAAAAAATATGGAAGACGATAATTACACGATTAAGTATTTGCCATGGGACACGCGCGAAGAGTGTAGCATTTTTTGTGGCAGGTGGAACTGTAGTTAGTGGCTATACGGGATGGTGATAAGTATGAGTAATGAAAATGAAATGGCAGAATATGCCATATCCATAAATAATCTGACAAAAAAATATGGAGATTTTACAGCAGTAGATCATCTGAATCTAAACATTCGAAAAGGCGAGGTTTTTGGTCTGCTGGGCCCCAACGGCGCAGGAAAGACTACCACAACACTGATGCTCTTAGGGCTGACTGAGCCTACTGAAGGCAGGGCCTTTATCAACAATATGGACTGCACCAGGGATTCGATTCAGATTAAATCCAAGGTGGGATACTTGCCGGACAATGTAGGATTCTATGGATCCATGACGGGCAGGGAAAATCTTCGTTTTATTGGCAGACTTAATGGACTGACGGGTGAAAGCCTTGAGAAAAGAATTGATGAGCTGTTAAAAAGAGTCAATATGGAGGCTGCAGCGGATCAGAAGACAAGCACATATTCAAGAGGTATGAGACAGAGGTTAGGCATCGCAGATGTACTGATTAAGGATCCACAGATTATTATTATGGATGAACCTACCCTGGGAATTGACCCTGAAGGTGTGAGAGAGCTGATGCTTTTGATTAGAGATCTGGCAGAGACAGATGGCAGAACAATTCTTTTGTCTTCGCATCAGCTCTATCAGGTGCAGAAGGTCTGTGACCGAATGGGAATATTTGTCCATGGAAAGATGATAGCCTGTGGCAGCCTGGAGGAACTGGGCAACCAGATAGAGACCCCGGGAAAGAGCACTACTGAGCTGGGAGTATATCCAGACAATATCAGACTTGAGAGCATTCTTAGACAGATGGATGGAATATTAGAGCTGGAACATGACAACAATATGTATATTCTTAGAACTGCCTATGACATTCGAGGAAAGCTATCCAGAGAGCTTACTGAAAAAGGATATACCATTATGCATATGAGACAGGCGGGAAGTGACCTGGATGAAATATACCGGACTTATTTTGAGAAGGAGGCGGTATAAATGAGTAAAAATGTATTAAAAGTTCTGTTTGAAAAAGAGACTGCAGACTTTATCAAGAGTAGAAAGATGCTGCTATTCGGGGCACTGATAATTTGCATTACAGTTTCAGGATTGTATGCGGCAGTTGCCGGGGTGGCTGATGCACTGGATAGTCAGACCATTAGCAATAATTTTCTGTTTCTTAAATTATTTACTGCCAGTGCAAATTCGATTCCATCATATACATCACTGATGGCTCTGATGGGACCATTTATTGGAATATTCATGGGATTCGATGCCATTACCAGTGAGCGAAGTGAGGGTACACTGAATCGACTGGTTTCTCAGCCAATTTATAGGGATCACATCATTATCAGCAAGTTCCTTGCAGGAATGTTCATGATTGCATTGCTTGTTTTTTCATCAGGCATACTAATTGGAGCCTTTGGATTGCTTGAAACAGGGCTCATTCCCGAAATGGAAGAAGTTGCCCGTTTATTTTTGTATCTTCTCTTTTGCACAGTCTATATTGGGTTCTGGCTTGCTGCAGCAATTTTGTTTTCAACAATCTGCAGACATGCTGCAACAAGCGCACTATCCCTCATTGCATTATGGCTGTTCTGTGCAATCTTTATGAGTCTCCTGGCAGGCATTTTTGCAGATGCCCTCTACCCGGTCAAGGGCCAGGATATGCAGAGTATGATTAATGAAATTAAAAACATTTCATTGGAAACTGGCATTAACAGGTTGTCCCCTTACTATCTGTTTGGTGAGGCAGTAAGTATTCTCATGAATCCTGCAGCCAGGACAATTAATGCAGTGAGCATGACCCAGCTTGTGGGTGCCATCTCTGGCAATCTGTCAGTTGGTCAGAGTGTACTCCTTGTATGGCCACACCTTACGGCAATGGTTGCCTGTATGTTTACTTGTTTTATTATTGCATATGTTTCATTCATGAGGCAGGAAATAAGATCCAGATAATGCGAGCTTCCAGATTCTCATAATATGAATAGTATCCAGATGAATAGTATCCTGGCAAAGCAAATTTTGATTGTGAAAATTAGATAAAAATTCGTTTTTAAATTATTACTAATCTACAAAAATGAAAAAATCCATCAAATTTCCTTGCAACTTTTTATAAAAAATAATAAATTTTTCTTATAAATAATGATTAACTTATAGGTTGTTACTATTGAATTAGGCAAGACTGTGTTAGACCCTTGTATGGATAGGCGTTTATTATCTCGATACATGTGTGTTTGATGTGGTCTTATTTTTTTTCAGAAAGGGTCACGGAGAAGGTATGTCAGTTTTTGTAGGAAAATCAATTAACAAAAAAGTAACGATTGGTCGTATTCACTATTATGAGAAAAATCAGTCTAGCGTAAAGCGTGAGACTGTAGCTGACGTTGAGGCTGAATGGCAGAGATTTTTAGCTGGCAGAGAAACAGCAAGTGCACAGCTGCAGGCACTCTATGACAAAGCCTGTGCAGAAGTAGGAGAAGCTGAGGCTGCTATTTTTGAGATACATATGATGATGCTTGAGGATGAGGATTACCTGGATTCCATAGAGAATATTATCAAAAATCAAAGCATGTGTGCTGAGTATGCAGCGGCAGTAACCGGTGACAATTTTTCTGAAATGTTCGCGTCCATGGATGATGAATATATGAAGGCCAGAAGTGTTGATGTAAAGGACATTTCCGAGAGACTTGTGAATGTATTATCAGGTGTTGAGGGCGGAACGGGAGATATTAGTGAGCCTGTAATTCTGGTAGCTGAAGACCTGGCACCCAGTGAAACTGTTCAGATGGATAAGACCAAGCTTCTTGGATTTGTTACAAGACTTGGATCAGCTAATTCACATACTGCCATCCTTGCCAGAACAATGAATATACCTGCAATAATTGAGGTGGATATTCAGAAAGAATGGCATGGACATATGGCCATCCTGGATGCTGTTAAGGGGCAGGTTGTAATCGATCCTGATGAGGCTACTTTAAATGAGGCCAGGGCTGTAATGGAAGCTGAGGCTAAGAGGCAGGAGCTTCTGATGACCCTCAAAGGCAAGGAGACCATTACCACTTCTGGAAAAAAGATTAATCTGTATGCAAATATCGGAGGTGTATCAGACACTGCAGCTGCACTTCAGAATGATGCAGAAGGCATTGGATTGTTCAGAAGTGAATTCCTGTATTTGGAAAGCAGCGACTACCCCTCAGAGGATGAGCAGTTCAAAGCATACAAAACTGTTGCTGAAAATATGGGCGGCAAGAAGGTAATCATTCGTACTCTGGATATAGGAGCAGACAAGCAGGTTGATTACTTTAACTTAGATAAAGAAGAAAACCCTGCATTAGGTTATCGTGCTATTAGAATCTGCCTGACCAGAAAGGAAATTTTCAAGACACAGCTTCGCGCACTGCTTCGTGCCAGCGCATTTGGCTGTATTGCCATTATGTTCCCAATGATTATTTCTGTTGATGAAGTCAGACAGGCCAAGGCTATTCTTGACGAGTGTAAGAAAGAATTGTCTGATACAGGAATTAAGTTTGCTGATGTAGAAGTGGGTGTAATGATTGAAACCCCTGCAGCTGTTATGGTAAGTGATGAACTGGCAAAGGAAGTTGATTTCTTTAGTATTGGAACAAATGACCTGACCCAGTATACACTGGCTATTGACAGGCAGAATCCTAAGCTTGACTGCTTCTATGATGCACATCATCCTGCTGTGTTAAAGCTTATTAAGATGACAATTGATAATGGTCACGCTGGTGGCGCCTGGGTTGGAATCTGCGGAGAATTGGGCGCAGATTTGGAACTGACCAAGACCTTTGTAGATATGGGAATTGATGAGCTGTCAGTATCACCTTCAGCTATTTTCCATATCAGAGAAGCAGTGAGAAATCTATAAGATAGAACTATTTTCTATTCTGTTGAGTGAAAAAATAAAAAATTATGATTAAAAATAAAGCTACGGGAAATATTGCCTGTAGCTTTATTATATAATATAACATATAGAGGTTTGTAAAAATTGATACATGGGATGAAAAAATGAAAAGATTAAAGCATTATTTTGAAATATTTAATAGAGAATTAAATGACTCTGAAGATGTAAAGAGACAGCTCTTAATTAACAGCTATATCTTTGATTCGATTTTGGGAATAACTCTATTGGTGCTTTCATATTTTAATTATAAATTGCAAAGTCGCTCAATGTTTCTTTCAACTCTCATAGGTGGATTGGTTGCAATTATAATTGCTAATGTTGGGTTGAGACTGAAAAAGAGAGAAATTGTCCATGCCGTGTGCGCTGTATCCTGTATGATTTTCTTTTCATACTGGGGGCTTACCTCTGCCAATAATGGGTTTGCCCTTACCTGGCTGATAATTATTCCATATACAGCGACTTATGCGCTGGGATTAAAATTAGGAACTTATTTATCCGTTTATTTTCTGATGTTCACTATGCTTTTATTCTATTCGCCCCTAAGGGAGTTGGTTGGAGACGGATATTCATCAATTTTCATGTCAAGATTCCCATTCCTATATGCCGTTGCAACATTTACATCATTTATCGGTTTTTTCCGACTTCATATGCTTAACATTATGAATGAGGAACAAAAAATCGAGCTGGATAGGCTCAGGGAAAAGGCTGAAGAAGCAAATGATGCAAAATCCTTGTTTTTGGCTAACATGTCCCATGAAATAAGGACTCCTATTAATGTTGTTCTGGGCATGAATGAGCTGATTTTAAGGAAAAGTGATGATGTGGAAATAACATCATATGCTAACAATATTGCCACGTCAGGCAGATTACTGCAGACCATAATTAACGATATTCTGGATTTTTCAAAAATAGAATCCGGAAAATTTGAACTTATGGAAGAAGAATATGATATTTCTGAAATAGTAAAAGATATCAATGTTATGATTGCCAGAAAGGTGCAGGAAAAGGGACTTGATTTCACTATTTCAGCAGATGAAAGCATCCCAAAGATATTAAAGGGAGACAAGATAAGAGTAGAGCAGATAATGCTGAACCTGTTGTCTAATGCGGTCAAATATACTGACAAGGGTTCGGTTGAGTTAATAATTAACAAGGTTGATGAGACAGATATCAACTCCTGTAAACTAGAAATTGTTGTAAGGGATACTGGACGAGGAATCAAGGAGGAGGATGTGTCGAAGCTGTTTTCATCCTTCCTGAGACTTGATCAGTATGCTAACAGACAGATAGAAGGTACAGGCCTGGGGCTGGCTCTTACAAAATCCTTTGTGGAGGCCATGGAAGGTACTATAGATTTAAACAGTACCTATGGAGTTGGATCTGAGTTCCGTGTAGTGATTGAGCAGGCTGTTATCGATGCTGAACCCATTGGAAAAATCGATACGTTTGACTACTTAAATATTATGCCTGAACAGAGGAGAGATACACTCATAGATGCAACAGGAGTAACAATCCTTGCGGTAGATGATGTAGAGATGAACTGTTCTGTAATAAAGGGTCTGGTGGACAGTTCAGGAGCTGTAGTTGATACAGCCTTTTCAGGAAAAGCAGCAATAGAGATGGCTGGCAGAAAAAAATATGACATGATTTTTATGGATCATATGATGCCAGAAATGGACGGTGTGGAAACGCTTTGCAGAATAAAAAGCGTAGGAATGAATACAGATACACCGGTAATTGCTTTAACAGCCAATGTATTGGCTGGGATGAGAGAGAAATATCTTGATGCAGGCTTCAACGGATTTCTGGCGAAGCCAATTGTTCCAAAAGCGCTGGACAGACTTATTCTGGAGACACTGCCAGATAAGGTTAAGCTTAGAGGGGATTGCACTACTTCTGGTAGGGATTCTGTAGAAGGTGAAAATGCTGAATTATTTACAAGGAATGAAGAAAAAATCTTAGTTAAAATTGAGCAAGCTTTTGCTGGAATTGGCGCAAGAAAAGCAATAGAGGAATATGCTGAAAATGTTGATTTCTATGTAGAAATGCTCAGAAGTGTGTGCCATTCGAATATTATTACTGAAATGGAAACCAGTTTTGATGACAGGGACTGGGAGCTGTATAGAATCAAGGTGCATGCAATGAAAGGAATTCTTAAGTCTGTGGGACTGGAAGACCTTTCCGAAATCTGCCAGCAGCTTCAATCCTGTTGCGATGAGAACCGGTTTGAATTGGTAATGGAAAATCATGCTGGTATAATGGAACAGCTTAGATCCCTAGAGGGAAGCTTTGATGGATTGGAAATATAAATTACTATCAGAAAGCGAGCCTGATCTGGTAATATTCTGGCCGGTAATGGAGGAGGAGTATAATCGGGCGGACTCGTTCTATGAGAGGATAAATAATAGTTTGGACAGAAAAAAAATTTCTGTAATGCTGGTGCCTGTGCAGACAGATAACTGGAATGATGACCTGTCTTACAAAAAAGCTGATGTGGGACGAATGCATTTTGAGGGTAACGCAGGAGAATTTTTAAATCATATAATTCAGATAAAAGAAAGCCTAAAGCTAAATAGTGAAAATACACTGTTTGCCCTGGCGGGATATTCCATGGCTGGTTTGTTCAGTCTGTTTGGAGGCTATGAATCAACAGAATTTGATGCTGTAGTGTGCTGCTCCGGGTCCCTCTGGTTTCCAGGCTTCATTGAGGATTATATACACAGGCAATTCTCTCCTGAATATCTGTATATGAGCCTTGGGGACAGAGAACACAGATGCAGGGATGCGGTTTTATCCAAGGTATTGGACAGGACAAAAGAGTTATATGAAAGTATAGACTGCGAGCGCAAGAAATTCGCCCTGGAAAATGGCAATCACTTTGCAGACGTGGATGGCAGAATTGAGAGAGGGATGCTCTGGTTGTGTGATAGAATAAAAAATGGCAGATATTAAATCTGCCATTTTTTTGTTCGCCTATTGGCGCATATTATTATTTAATTCTACATTCCAGGGATGAGTTTCATGAACATGTCTTTTGTAACACCACACAGAGGGCAGGTCCAATCATCAGGAATATCTTCAAATCTTGTTCCAGGAGCGATTCCGTGCTCAGGATCACCTTTTTCAGGATCATATGTATAGCCACAAGGGTTGCAGAAATATTTGTCCATAGTCTTTTCTCCTTTTAAAATATTTAATCACAATAATAGTTGCTGAAAATAATATAGTTATAAAATAATATATTTCTAAATTATTAACCGAA
>DCIJ01000077.1:10421-10620 GCA_002315945.1 Lachnospiraceae bacterium UBA1729
CATGAACTGTGTCATGGATTGCATCCAGGTTGTTCTTCTTAGCGCACTTAGCAAGATCGAATTTACCAGCAGTTGCACCAAATTCGCAATCAACTCTCCATGCAAGATTATCCTTGGTAGTAGCCTTCATGTTAGGCTCTAATTCTTCACCAAGGAGCTCTGCAAATTTTGCAGCATGTTCAGCTTCTTCGTAAGCTGC
>DCIJ01000077.1:10645-11120 GCA_002315945.1 Lachnospiraceae bacterium UBA1729
TAGAGACCGATTTCAGGATAGCCTTCTCTGTGAGCGATACGAGCCATGCACAGATACATACCTACTTCTGAACACTCACCTGTAAAGTTAGCTTTTAACTGCTCAAGAATATATTTCTTATCTTCATCAGTGATATCTGCATTATTTTTAACTGTCTTAGCATAGATGCCATATTCATGCTCTGCAGCAAGAACTAATTCGCCTTCAACCTTTTTAAACTTTTCAGCTGGTACGTGACATACTGGACACTCTGCAGGAGCAGCATCGCCTTCATGAATATAACCACATACACTACATACATACTTTGCCATAATAGAATCTCCTTTCAATGAAAAGATTGCTGTGTAAAAATTGTTCCCTCTTTTTGATACAGTTTGGTGAAAAATCTACCCATCCGTCAAATATTAGATTAATTCTATTTTACACAAAAGTTGTCACAAATCAATAAAAAAGTGAATGAAATAATTAAAAAAGT